>CAZCPS010000009.1:0-12401 GCA_964499895.1 uncultured bacterium
CCATGATAATTGGGATCTGTCAGCTCAGTATACATGGATGTGCATGGACGAGAGCCGTTCAACTAACTCTTATCCTACTGGATACTATGTCGGAAACTGGTTATCACAAACATATGGCAGCAGCAATATCACCGCTGCTGGCTCATGGAGCTTAGATTCCCATCAGTTAGATGTAATGTTAGGCCGCCCCTACTATCTGGGCACCTGCTTAACCTTTGCTCCGCAAGTCGGTGTTAAAGCCTACTTCATCAATCAAAAGATGCATGCGCATTATACTGTTGATACAACAGTAACGCATTCCAGAAACGAAACTGATTCTTGGGCTGTTGGTCCAAGAATTGCTTTAGGAACCAACTGGCTGCTCGGCTGCGGCTTCCGCATCTACGGAAACACGGCTGCCAGCTTATCATACCAGCATTTCAAAGGTCATCATAAAGAACTGACCTCCGATGTAACGGTTACCGAATATGTCAAAAACAAAGTTGGCTACATTACACCTAACTTCGACTTAGGACTTGGCTTCGGCTGGGGAACCTATTTCGCAGACAATAGCTGGCACTTTGACATGACCCTCGGTTATGATTTCCAATACTTCTGGAATCAAAACATGATGAGATGGCTGAGAGACAACTATGCGGCTCATATCGACGGCGATGCCGGCGACCTGATGTTCCATGGTTTAACCGTCAACTTCCGATTTGATTTCTAATTAATCAATCAGAAGTACGATCATTCTTGATCGGGAAGAGGGAACTCCTTCTTCCCGATTTTTTTTGTCTCAATTTTTCTTAAGTAAGATCAGCGTATTAAGTTCGGTGGGGATGAAAAATTTCCTTAAGATAGGGTTTCGGGCTTGTGCTAGTCCACAATATTTTGCTTTCGGAACATACATCTGTTGAAAAAAAAGACCCTAATTGATTATCGTAAAAATATTTGAATAACTAATCCATTGGCTAAATGCGGAGAAAAAGATGTTAAGAAAAAAAACACAGGTGTTAGCGGCAGGTCTATGTGCAATCATATGCTCAACAGGCTTTTCCAGCACAGTTGCAAAAGATTACGATCAAGGACATGAAATCAACACCGAACAAATGATGGCTGCATACAACGCGCCCGCTCGAATCAATGTATCGGAAACCTGGGATGTATATTTAACAGGATCCTTTATTTACTGGGAAGCGAGAGAAAAGGGTTTAGATTTCGCAAGGCTGCGCAGCGCAACACCCGACACCTATCGCGGAAAAACAGTTGATATGGGATTTCAATATAAGCCCGGATTCAAAGTCGGCATGGGCATACAAATGCACAAACATGATGATTGGAATATTTACGCCGAATACACCAGGCTAGATTTATCCGATCATAATTCCTGCAACGACAATGGCAGCGCTACGCTGGTTGCTTTGTGGCTTAACGACTCTACACCTACAGACTCTCTTTCCAGAGCCCAGGCTACATGGAAACTAAACCATAATGTTGTAGATGTTGAACTTGGCCGTCCCAGTTACCTGGGATCGAGATTGGTTTACGCTCCGTTCGGTTCCATAAGAGCCTTTTTTATCTATCAAAAACTCGATGCTAAATATACCAACGAAAAGGGCATCATTCGTTCCAATAACAAGTCTGAAGCTTGGGCGGTAGGTCCTCGCCTGGGGCTCAAAGCTAAATGGCTGCTCGGCGACGGTTTCTATATGTATGGCAATCCCGCGGCCTCCCTGGCTTTTCAACGCTCCAAGTTCAAGATCAAGCAATATAGCGCTTCCGCGCCGGCAACCCTTATTGTAGACAACCATGATCATACAGGCTACTTAACACCCAACTATGATCTGGGCGTTGGATTTGGCTGGCAGCGTTATTTTATGGATAAAGCCGTCCATTTCGATTTAGTCGCCGGCTACGACTTCCATTATTTCCACTACCAAAACGAAATGAGACACCAAAGAGACCTTTCAGATCAGTTCGTTGACGCAGATGCCGGCAATTTAGCCATGCACGGCCTAACCGTTACCGTAAGATTTGACTTCTAAAAAAGAACAAGTATCGTAAATTATAAATAGGAGAACTAAAATGAACTTTAAAAAAACACTTCCTTTCTTCGCAGCTTTAATCTTTGCTGCCAATTTTGCCACTGCTCAAGAAACCGAAGAAACTGTTACCGACGAAACAGTAGTAACCGAAGAAGTTTCTTATAATGAAGAAATCGGCACCACGGAAACACCGGCTGCAGAAGAAATAGCTCAAGAAGAGGCAGTTAGCGAATAAGCTGCTCTAAAAAATTAAAAATGGAGAAATTAAAGTGAAACATAAATTTATAGGAATTCTACCCTTAGCGGCATTCTTTCTATTTGCAACGGCAGGTGCTTATTGCGAAGAAGATATGGATGAAACAGCTGATATCCCGGATATAGAACAAGAAGTTTCTTGGCATCTTTTTAAAAAAGCACAGCCTTCTGAGACGGAAGTCCAAAAGAGCGAAGCCCCCGCCAAGCCATTTTTTGCCCAAGCAGAAATTCTAAAAAGCGATTCAAACTTGATCGGCGCATATAATTCGACGGCAAGGTTTGAGGTAAGCGGCGCTTGGGATTTTTTCATAGCCGGCTCTTTCATCTATTGGCAGCCGAGAGAAAAAGGATTGGACATGGCCACCGCTATAGCAACAGTGCCCGGTGCGCCAATAAGTCAAATCGTCAATATGAAGTTCAAGTATGAGCCCGGCTTTAAAGTCGGACTGGGAACCAACTTTGACCATGACGGCTGGGGTTTATTTGTTCAATACACGCGCCTTTACATGAAAGAGGGGAACGATTCCTATAACCCGGCCGGAACGGTCTTTACGATTAACTGGTTCGACCCAATAATCATAAGCAACACCGACCAGGGACATTATGTCAAAGGCCGCTGGCATCTAAGCACCAATATTGTGGACTTGGAAATCGGTCGCCCTTGCTATATTGGTACAGCGCTTACCTTTAAGCCCTTTATCGGCGCGAAAGCCGCTTGGCTAAAGCAACAGTATAATGTGACGGCTCACTTAACCGAAGCCCTTACTATATATGATTCTCGTAATCATTTTAATTCGTGGCTTTTAGGACCCAGAGCCGGTCTTAACACTAACTGGCTAATAGGTTGTGGTTTTAGGTCATTCGCCAACCTGGCAGGAACCCTGTTCTACCAGCATTTTAAAACCACAGCTAAACAGCAGCATGGCTCCACAAGAGATGTCTATGAACGGTTTAAGTACTCGCAAGTTGCTCCGGCATATGAAATTGCCATAGGCTTGGGCTGGGGTACTTATTTTGATCATGATTATTGGCATTTTGAGCTAAGCGCGGCATATGAGTTTCAAAACTATGTGAATCAAAATATGTTGCGTTGCTTAAACGACAAAATAGCCAGGACTATTGATGGCGCCGCAGGCGACCTCATGTACCATGGTCTAACCGCAACAATCAGGTTAGACTTTTAGCTTTTCTTTACTTCCATTTTTAAAAAGCCGAAAAAGCTTTGCTTTTTCGGCTTTTTTATTTGAATTAAAAAATAAAAAAGTTATAAGTAAAAAAAAAGCACAAGAACTATAAAGGTCATTGCAATGAAATTCTTACATTTCCTGCTAGTTTTATCAGCGTCAGGATGTCTTTTTGCCGAGCAAAAAGAGGAGA
Source organism: uncultured bacterium (assembly GCA_964499895.1). Classification (GTDB taxonomy): domain Bacteria; phylum Chlamydiota; class Chlamydiia; order Chlamydiales; family SM23-39; genus CAZCPS01. The sequence continues at coordinate 3,660 of CAZCPS010000009.1, forward strand.
ACTTAACCTCCGCCCAATTTTATATCATGGATGAAAACCTCATTTACAACGAAAATAGCGGCGAATCGATAGACCAAATAGCTTCACTCCAACAATATAATTCTCCGGGTCGGATCAATGTAAAAGGACCTTTGGACATTTTCTTTACCGGCGATTTTTTATATTGGCAGGCATCTCAACAGGGACTTACTTTTGCGCGCACCTCTAATGATTTAGTAGCGATAAATCCTTTGATTGACGGGCGTTACATGCAACCCAAATACCAATATCGCCCCGGTCTTAAATTAAGCGCCGGCATGTTTTTAAAACACGACGACTGGAGTATTTTCGGAGAATGGACACATATTATTGGCGAAGGAAGCAAGCATACAAATGCGCCCGGAGGCGGAGTTTTATTTCCCACCCGGGTTAAAACGGCTCTCCTCGCCGGCACGGTGCCGGTCACGGCTTCATACGCGAAAGCTACCTGCAAAATTAATTACAACATAGGCGACTTAATGCTGGGAAGGCCCTACTATGTAGGCAAAAGCCTGGTCTTTTCGCCCAACTTTGGTTTTAGATGCTCCTGGATCACCGAGCATTTTAACATTCACTACGATTCCGTTACCATTGGCGACACGGACCATGGGACCTTCCGACTCTATAATGTCTTTCGCTCATGGGGACTGGGACTAAGAGGCGGCCTTGACGCCAAATGGCTCTTAAACTTTTATAATACATTCATATTCGGCAACGGCGATTTTAGCCTGCTCTTTACCCATACGCACGGCAGATCTTCTGAAGCCAACGCTTCCTATGCCAACGCGATTGGTCGGCAAAACCAGGATGTCTTCAACGCCAAAGACAAAGATAACAATACCGTTAATCCCAACGCCGACCTAACCGCCGGCTTCGGATGGGAAAGCTATTTAAGGGGCAACAACCTGCATATCGCGCTAACGGCCGCTTATGAATACACCCACTGGTTTCGTCATCTGGATCTATTTGATGAATATGACGGAAGCCTCTCCCTGCACGGCATGACGCTCAAGCTGCGCCTTGACTTCTAAAGATTTTCCGCAAGATAGCGCATGGCCCCAAAAAGGGCGCAGCCATCATTTAAAATAATTTTCACCGGAACGCGATGCAAAAGATCGCTAAACCGACCTTTGTTTGTAAACGCTTTTATAAACAGGCCGTTCTTCAACAGCGGTAAAATTTTAGGCACGATGCCGCCACCGACATATATGCCGGATAGCGCCATAAATTTTAATACAGTATTAGAAGCTTCAGCTCCCAATACCGAAAGAAAAAGATTCACAGCCTGAGAGCTCTGGGCATCCCGGTTGTTTAACGCGCGCGTGGCGATTTCTTGCGGCAACAAATGGTTGCCTGACAGCATCCGGTAAATATCAGCTAGCCCCGCTCCGGATAACACCCGTTCATAAGATACATGTCCATATTTATCTTGCAAAAATTTCAAAAGCTCTATTTCACCGGCATTTTGCGGAGCGAAGTCAGCATGGCCGCCCTCACAGCTTATGGGCTCATATTTCTTGCCGGTCCAAAACTTGACCGCCTCGCCAAGGCCCGTTCCGGGCGAAATAAGCGCGTAATTAGACCGTCTTGGAGAGTCGCCTTTCTGCAACGCGAAAAAGTCTTTAGAAGCTAACTGTTCGACGCCCAGAGCATTTGCCAAAAGATCGTTGATCACAAAAACAGCAGAAACGCGAAGCTTTTTTTTTAGAGATGAAGCGGAAAAACTCCAATCCAGGTTAGTAAGCTTGCCTCGGCCGCCCAAGACCGGTCCCGCCATAGCAAAACAGGCTGCCGTTACACGCTCTTTAGCTAAAAAGAAGCCCAACAGATTATTAATAGAACTATAATCACCGCAGACCAAAACGGCCTCTCTAATTATGCGCGGATTTTTTTTCCCGCTATAAAGAACAAGACGAGCCTTTGTTCCACCGATATCGCCCGCTAAATACATTTTTCCCTCTTTTTGTTTCATTGAAGCAAAACCATTCATTTTTTTCCGCTATTAATATATTCTGGTGTCTAAACTCAAAAAGGAGCGCAACATGTCAGAAGCCGCTAAAGATGAAAAAAGAAAATCCGCAGAGACCGGAATTAAAGAAGAAAAACGAAAAGCTCTGGAGCAAGCCATCGCGCACATTCAAAAGCAGTTTGGCGCCGGCTCCATTATGGCGCTAGGCCAGCACGCAGCTTTAAGAGGAATCGAAGTCATCAAAACCGGAGCCATCTCGCTCGACCTGGCTCTGGGCATCGGCGGCGTTCCACGCGGCCGGATCGTCGAAATTTACGGACCGGAATCCTCCGGCAAATCAACACTCGCTACGCATATCGTTGCCAGCGCGCAGAAAAATGGCGGCACAGCGGCCTATATCGACGCTGAACACGCGCTCGACCCCGGCTATGCCGCGAAAATCGGCGTCAACATAAACGAGCTTATGATCTCCCAGCCTGATAGCGGAGAAGAGGCCTTAAATATCGCCGAGATGCTGGCCAGATCCAACGCGGTCGATGTTATCGTTATAGACTCGGTTGCCGCCCTGGTGCCAAAACACGAGCTCGAAGGCGAGGTCGGAGACAGCCACATGGGTTTGCAGGCGCGCATGATGTCGCAAGCGCTTCGCAAATTAACCTCCACCCTGGCAAAAAGCAACACCTGCGCTATTTTTATTAATCAGCTTCGGGAAAAAATCGGCATTGTATTCGGCAATCCCGAAACAACAACCGGCGGCCGGGCGCTGAAATTTTACGCCTCCATCCGCATGGAAATCCGCCGTACCGCCTCGATCAAAGGTCCGGATAACACCGACATCGGCAACCGGGTTAAAGTAAAGATTGTCAAAAACAAAATGGCGCCGCCTTTTAGAGTTGCCGAGTTTGATATTATGTTTAACGAGGGTATCTCTAAAATGGGATCTCTGCTCGATATGGCAGCGGAAGAAGAGGTCGTCGATAAAAAAGGAACATGGTTTAGCTTTAACGAAACAAAACTTGGCCAAGGAAGAGAATCGGCGAAAGACGAGCTAAAAAAACGCCCCGAGCTGGCAGAGGAAATCGAAAAGAGGCTAATTGAAAAACTACTCGCCAAAAGAGAAAAAGCAAACTGTTAGCAGTTTATTCTAAGAAACGCCGGCGAGCTCCTTGAGGCCGGCTACCATCTGCTCAAAGTTTTGCGACTTTAAGTTCAGGCTTAAGAGCGCCTCGCCGAACGCGGCTACCTCCGCGCGAAAGCAGGCGCGAGCCTCGGCCGCGCCAAGCGCAATTACCATATTGCCGAAACTGCGGTTTTCGTCATCTTGCCGGACATCCTGAAAATCATCCGCGATCTGAAAAGCAAGGCCGAAATGACCGGCCGCCTTCCTGACCAAATCCAAGCGCTCTATATCACCGCCGCCAAACAGCCACCCCAAAACAAAAGCAACCTCAAAAAGAGTTCCCGTTTTCTCGTAAATAATCCGCAAAACCGTCTTGGCGTTTTTATCGGGGGGAAACAAGTCCATGTATTGTCCGTGCACGGCGCCGCGCAGCCCCGCGCACCTTGACATGCAGCCTAACGCCAAAACACAAATTTCAGCGGAACCCTTTTCACCGGAAGCGGCAAGCTCGCGTTCAGCCCTGTAAAGCATTTCATAACCGTAAGCAATTAGAGCGTAGCTGGCCAAAAGCGCCGTTGCCTCGCCAAAAACGCGATGAATCGTCGGCTTTTGCCGCCGCTCGGCCTCATCATCCATGCAAGGCAAATCATCGGCAATAAGCGACGCCGTATGAAAAAACTCTACTGCCAGCGCGGCTCTTTTCACATCTCTTTGCCGGCCCAGCGCGTCGGCGATCGAATAAACCAGCACCGGCCGAAAACGCTTGCCGCCCGATTGCAGAGCATATTCGCAGGCATCGCGCAGCGGCGACTTTTCGCCCATGTCCAAAACGGCTTCTTGCAACGCAATTTCAAACGCTTTCTTAAAACGGCTAAAAAGGGCCTTGCGAACGAGATTTTTTTTAAGAGGAGACTTCACACGCCCCTCTTCTTTATAATCGCTAAACGGGGCCTTTCCGGCGGGAATTGAACAAAAGAGTCGGCCGGCACGAAACCGCTTACGACCAGACCGGGGCAACAAACGGAATTTTCCCCAACAACTGTCCCTGGATTTAAAACGCAGTTGCAGCCAATTTGCGCGCCATCGCCTATAATGGCGCCCAACTTGTTCGTGCCCGTATCAACGCGCCGTCCGCCGTGATGAATAATAATATTGCTCTGATTTAAACGAAAATTGGCGCACTTGACGCCGGCGCCCAAATTAACCCCACCGCCTAAAATTGAATCGCCGACATAGGCAAAGTGCGCAGCACGCGCCCCATCCAGGAAGATTGAATTTTTCACCTCGGTGCTATGACCAATCACGCAAGAGCGGCCTGTAATTACATCGCCGCGAATATAGGCTCCGTTCCGAATCTCGCAGTTGGCGCCAATAATACAGGGCCCGCGCAAAAAGGCTCCGGATTCTATAATACAGTTGGGACCGATACTAATTAGCTCGGGGTTTTCCAGAAAAACTCCGGCGGGAAGCGGGCTTTCGATTTTTCCCGGCTTGCGCGTTTTTAAATAGGCGCCGATGCGAGCAATCGACTGCCATTCATATTCCACAGCAAAAAGTTCTTTATGGGGAAAGTTGTCGAAGGAAAGCTTTATAGAAAAAACCACGAGCCACCGCCTTTTTATAGAGTATATCAGAAATTTAAGGCGATACCACTAAAAACAGAACTTGAAAGCTCTGCGCCGAACAAAAATTGCTTGTATGGAGGAAACGAACCTTTATCAAATCAATCCTTTTGCTTGCCTATAGCGCCTTCGGCTATTGGCTGCGTTTCGGTTTAATTTTGGCTCGATTTCCTTTATACAAGCAATTTTTGTCCGGTACAGAGACTTGAAAGACAAGACAAGAAGAGATTTTTATATATTTCTCTTCTTCTTCTTATGCTGTGGATTTGTTGATAAGTGGTCTTGCCCGTTTTAAAATCTATATTATTAAACGCAAAAATTTATTTGGGTTTTTAAAGGTCTTTATAACTGATTCTTCAAAAGGGGGCGGGAAGTCGGCCTGTTCTTAAATTAAAAAGAGAGCGGTGCCGGCCATTTTTTTGGCAAGCCTAAGTCTTTCTGTTATAAGAGGCTTTGTCGTGGCGATCGTTTTTGGGTCCGTGTTGATAACTTGTTGATAAAATGTTTAAAAGGGCGACTTATCGTCAGGCCGGAAGTTGTGCACAAAGTTGTTGATGTGCTTATGAACAAAAAACAGGCAGATTTCCACAGAGAGCTTTAGTCGGATTTTTTTTGATAAAAGGGAGAAAAAATCTGGGTGAGAAGATTTGAACTTCCGACCCCTTGCACCCCATGCAAGTGCGCTAGCCAAGCTGCGCTACACCCAGATAGAAACATTATACCGAAGCAACCTGAAGAATCGGTATAAAGGTAGAAGTTTACTACAAAAAGAAAATTCATTTCAACAAAAATAGGGTTGGCTTGGCTTGGTGTTTTTGTTTTATTTGAAATTGATGTAAAATTCTTTGCGTTAAGAAGGGGGCAAGATCAAGATGGAAGCGGGCTGGCTTGGGGCCTTGGCCGAAGAGTTTGAAAAGCCGTATATGCAAAAGCTGAGGGAGTTTCTATTGTTAGAGGCACAGCGCGGCGCGGTTATTTATCCACCTAAGGAGCTGGTTTTTAATGCGTTTTGGGAGACATCCTTTGCTCAAACTTGCGTTGTGATCATGGGTCAGGATCCCTATCATGGTCGGGGTCAGTCTCATGGCCTTAGCTTTAGCGTTCCTCAGGGCGCGGCGATTCCTCCGTCGCTAAAAAATGTTTATAAGGAGCTGCAAAGCGATGTGGGCATTGCGCCGCCTTCGTCCGGCTGTTTGTTGCCATGGGCCAAGCAGGGTGTTCTTTTGCTTAACGCCACTCTGACCGTGCGTGCCGGCGAGCCTAAATCTCATTACGGCCAGGGTTGGGAACTCTTTACTGATCGCGTGGTGGAGGTTTTGGCGGCAAGGCCGGATCCTTTGGTTTTTATGTTATGGGGACGGTCGGCAAAAGAAAAGTGCCAAAAGGCGCTCTTCGGTAATGTTAGACACTTGGTCTTAGAGGCGGCTCACCCTTCTTTTTATTCGGCGGCCGGCTTTTTTGGTGCAAAACATTTTTCTAAAGCGAACGCGTTTCTGCAAAGCGGGGGCAGGGCGCCCATTTGCTGGCAGATAGATTGAGTGAGTTTGTCCAGTACAGAGAAGTTTGGCATATTCAGCGGTGAATTAAATGCCGGAATATGCTATTTTTAATAAGTATAAAATAACAAAAAAGATTTATACCCAAGCAACCTCAAGATTCGGATTTTCGGCTGCTTCAAAGCAACGCAATTTGCCGATCTTAACCGACTCAATATTATTAATATTGAGTCGGTTAAGATCGACGAATAAGGGCAGCTTTGAAATTGCCCAAAACCGAATCTTGAGGTTGCTTGGGTATATATTAAATTTTGATAAAAGATCTTAACGCAAATATTTCAAGATCGGGTTTTGCGAAAGATCAAAAAAAGAGAAGCTACCATGAAACAACCGCTCGATACTCCGGCTGAGAAGAAAAAGGGTTCTTTTTTCGCGGTTTTATTTACCTATTTTATAGATAACCTCGGATGGGCGATCGTTTTTCCGATTTTGGCGCCGCTTTTTTTAGATCCCGATAATGTTTTGTTTCCGCCCGACATTTCGCTAACCGGCAGGACTTTGGCTTTTGGTCTTTTTTTAGCAGTCTATTCATTCGGTCAGTTTTTGGGCGCTCCGCTTTTGGGCGAGTTTGCTGACCGTGCCGGGCGCAAAAAAGCGCTGCTGCTTTCTATATTATGCTCGACCGCGGGCTATATGTTTAGTGCGCTGGCGGTACAGGGCCAATCTTTGGTTCTTCTTTTTATTTCTCGTTTTATTACAGGTTTGTTTTCCGGCAATGTTTCCGTTTGCCTCGCTTCCATTACCGATATGAGCCGCAATGAAATCGCTAAAATCAAGAACTTTGGATATATTTCCGTTTTGGGCGGGATTTCATTTATTTTGGGCTCTTTTTTGGGAGGACAGTTTTCCGATACGGGAATTAGCCTCTATTTTAGTCCGGCTCTGCCTTTTTGGATTGGTTGCGGTCTGAATTTTATTAATTTAATTTTACTCTTTTTTCTGTTTGTCGAAACACAAGACGGCAGCAAGGATAAGCGCTATGACTTGTTGGAAGGCGTTCATAATGTCGAAGAGGCCCTTAGAATTAAGAAGCTGAAGATCATTTTTATTGTTTATTTTATGTTTATTTTGGGCTGGACGATCCTGTTTCAATTTGCGCCTATGCTTTTGGTTAAAAAGTTTGTGCTTAGTAATTCGAAAATAGGGATGGTTGCCTCAATCATGGGTGTTTGCTGGGCTGGCGGGGCTTACTTTGCCAACAAATTTTTGTCGAGACGGTTTGATTCCGGCCGCATTTTAGAGTTTTGCCTGATTGGTTTTGTCGTGCTGTGCGGAGCTGTTGTTCTGCCGCAGCATGTTACGGAGGTGGTTATTTTGCTGGGCCTTTGCATTTTTATCGGCGGCGCCGCCTGGCCAATTTGCACCGGTATTATTTCCGGTTTGGCAAAACGTCAGGGCCAGGGTAAGATTTTGGGTGTGGGGCAGTCTGTGCAATCTTTAGCCATGGCTATCGGGCCTATTGTTGGCGGCTTTGCCGCCAATTGGCACGGCTATTTACCTTTTGCCATAGCCTCTTTCGCCTGTTTGGGCTCTGCCATTCTATATTTTAGAGAAAAGTTTTAATGAGAGGGCGAGATGTTTTGTGGTTCGCTGGCCGCTATTGTAACGCCGTTTACTAAAGAAGATAGAATTGATATTAAAGCATTAGAAGATTTGGTTCGTTGGCATGTTGAGTCGGGAACAGACGGCTTGGTGTGCTGCGGCACTACCGGCGAAGCGCCCACGCTTTCCGATGGGGAAAAAATGCAGGTTTTTGAAGTCTGCATTCGTGCTGCCGCCGGAAAATGTAAAATTATTGCGGGCACCGGATCTAATGATACCAAAAAATCGCAGCAATTGACCGAACGGGCCCGTAAGTTGGGCGCAGACGGCGCTCTAGTTGTCGTGCCATATTACAATAAACCTACGCAACTGGGAGTGGTGGCCCACTTCGCAAAAATCGCGACGGCCGGACTTCCCATAATAGTATATCATCATCCTGGCCGTTGCGGCCTAGCTCTGCATATAGAGACCTTTCTCGCTCTATCCGCTTTAAATAGTGTAGTGGCAATTAAGGAGGCTTCCGGCGATTTAACCTTTATTGAACGGCTTATGAAGTTTTCGCCGTTGCCGATTCTTTCGGGCGATGATGCTTTGACTATTCCTATTATAAAAAGGGGCGGTGTCGGGGTTATTTCGGTTGTTGCCAATATTATTCCGCGCGAATGGAAACAAATGGTCGATTTGAGCCGCCGGGGCGATTTCAGTGGCGCTCAAAAAGTGTTTCTAAAGTACGAATCTCTGGTGAAAGTTCTTTTTCTCGAAACCAACCCCATCGGCATTAAATACGCCTTGGAGCTTATGGGTAAAATTCATGGCGGTCTGCGCTTGCCTTTAGTTGAATCTTCCCCAGCGGTCAAAAGAACTATTGCTCAGAATTTGCAAATGTAAAGCGGCTTTACATTTGAATTTTTCGAC
>CAZCPS010000009.1:12501-15577 GCA_964499895.1 uncultured bacterium
AGAATTTGCAAATGTAAAGCGGCTTTACATTTGAATTTTTCGACTTGTAAAGCCGTGTCTTTTTGGCGGTCCTGCGTCTGCTTTTAGTTGAAGCCTTTTCATCTTGTTAAAGAAACTATTGCTCAGAATTTGCAAATGTAAAGCGGCTTTACATTTGAATTTTTCGACTTGTAAAGCCGGGTTGTTGCTAGATTTCCACTTCGTTGGGCGGAGCTATCAGATTTTTGTATTTTCGCAAAAGAGGACCGGTTTCGGTTTTGAGAAAGTCAAGCGTTTGTTCTGTGGCCAGTCCGATTTGCCGGTCGGGGTTTAATAGGTCTTGCAGCATTTTTTTAGTTAGTCCCAGTTCGGGTGTTTCTAGAGCTCTGGCTATAAAGTCCTCAGATGGCAGCTGCGTTAGTTTGCGCAGTGTTTCATGAATTATCTGTCTGTCTCCGCCCCGTTTGACGGCGGCCATAAGAATTGCTTCAGCAGCTAATTGCGGTGCGTTTTCTTTTAGACGAGCAGAGATGGTGTGTGTATTAACCGATAGATGTTTAACGACTTTTGCGACCAAATTTAACAAGCTGTCTGCGCACAGAAAACTCTCGGCCAAGACGAGTCTGCGGTTGGCCGAATCGTCAAGGGAGCGCTCCAGCCATTGGGTCGCAGCGGTATAAGCGGGGTTTTGTGCGAGCGAAATTAAAAAGCGGCCAAGAGAACAAATCCTTTCGGAAAAAATGGGGTTTTGTTTGTGCGGCATAGCTGAAGATCCTACTTGCGAGGTTAAATCAAAACCCTCTTTGATCTCACCCATGGAAGAAAGCAGCCGGATATCGGTGGCAAATTTATGGCAGCTCGCGGCAAAAGAAGAGAGCGCGTTGATCACTAACATATCGATTTTTCGAGTATAGGTCTGGCCGCTCACCGGCACGGTTTTTGTAAAACCGAAGGCTTGACGCAGGAGTGAATCCAGTTTTTTGACCTTGTGTTTGTCGTTGTCGAAGAGTGCGAGAAAGGATGCTTGTGTGCCTGTTGCTCCTTTAGCTCCAAGGAAGTAGAGTTGGATTGCTCTTTGGGAAAGTTCATCAAAATCAAAATAGAAATCCTGAAGCCAAAGAGCGGCGCGCTTTCCTACGGTAGTCGGCTGCGCCGGCTGTAAATGTGTAAAGCTAAGACAGGGCAGATCCGCATTCTTTTTTGCAAAATAATGCAATTGCTCTATTACTCCCAGTAATTTGGCTTGCAGAAGATGCAATCCCTCTTTCATGATAATCAGGTCGGCATTGTCGGTTACAAAGCAGGATGTGGCTCCAAGGTGGATAATAGACCTTGCGTTGGGGCATTGGTCTCCAAAAGTGTGAATGTGAGCCATGACATCATGGCGAAATGATTTTTCATAAGCATGCGCGGCTTTAAAGTCGATATCTTCAAGGTGCGCTTCCATTTCGCAAAGTTGTTCATTAGAAATATTCAGGCCCAGTTCTTTTTGTGCTTTTGCCAGCTGATACCAGAGCTTTCGGAAGGAAATGATGCGGTATTCCGGTGAAAATAAAAAGGACATCTCCTTGCCGGCATAACGCGATGAAAAAGGTGAAACATAAGTATTATTCATCAAATTGTCGGCGTGAAAACCCCTGCCTTTAAGCATGGAGAGAAAACGCCGCCTCCTTTTTTAAAATTATAAACATAACCGTCTGCACTATGCATACGGTTACAATATTTGTAACTAATTCCATCGATTTTTGCTTTTGGCGTTGCAATACAAAAGTTTCCGGTTGTTCTAATAGCAACCTTGCCAAGATATGTTCCTTTTTTCTTACCTTTTGCAACAATGGCTTTGATAATGTCGCCTGTTTGAAATCCATGAACATGTTTAGACGCTTTGGTAGAAGTTCTCGGAAATCCGAAACGATCAACTCTGCACATCTGACGGCATCCCCGTCCTACAGCTTTAATTTCCAATATGTCTAAACGATCGGATATATAAACATCCGTGCCCGTCTTTCCCACACAAGCAGCATCAATCCAATGATCTTTAGAATAGCCTTGCTCTACACGGTTCTTTTTAGTACGCCCTCCTGAGAAGAAAGAGATGGGAACATTTAATGCTTTTAAAGCCTCGCCGATAGCATTGCGGGTTGCATTAACTGCGGCAACATCTCGTAAAGGCTGTTTGGCATAGGCAATAATACGCGCAAGCCGATTCTGATCTTTTTTGAGAAAAGCATCAATAGAGAGACTGGCTTTAACACAGTTGCACTTTGTACAGGCAAGCGTTAAGTTGGAAGGGCTGTTAGAGCCTCCTTTGCTTTTAGGAATAATATGCTCTACCTCTAGAGGAACATTTTTAATTCCGCAATATGCGCAGGTTCTATTCCACTTCTCTAAAAGATATTCGCGTAGCTCGTAGCCAAATAGTGTTCCCTGCTGATACTCTATTCCTTGAATTTCCGGATTATGCAATTTCTGCGTATCAAAACGAACTGTTTCTATGGCAATGTCTCCTATTGGACAGACTGTTTTAATCCGTTTAGACCAGTGGTAGACATTGTTAACGCGGGATAACAAAGATGGCGGAAGCCATCCTGCCGGCCGGCTTCTGTTATTAAAACGCGTTTTACGGAACCGACGATTTCTTCTTAAAACTCTTCTGGATTCCAAAAGAGACTTAACTCTTAATCCTCGGTGGCTAAGATTAGCCGCCCACAAGACAACTTTACCCGAAGCAAAATGCCCTACGATGGCATGTCCTGTGGTTCTACTGCCTGGATCTATTTTAAGTTCAATAGACTGTTTTTTTCCTTTTTCTCTATCCATTAAGATGATAGTAAATGGATAAAGCTTAAAAACGGCAGCTCTACCTCTTGATAAAAGCTTGCGCGCTTTTAAAGCCGTGCATGGCATAAGCGGCTTTTTAGTTTTGTCTAATATGAAGACTCTTTGCATGTTTTTTTTCTTTCTATTTTGCGGTTACCCGCGCTCCGGTTTCCCGGGTAAAGGTCTCCTCGACAAAGTTATGAGACGGTTTGTATGTAAACAGCACTAGTGCTCTGTCAATGTTAAAATTTAGGATTGTGCGGCGCCAAAGCCCTGG
>CAZCPS010000010.1:0-14581 GCA_964499895.1 uncultured bacterium
AGAAAATTGCTGAAAATCAAAAAATATACAATGTGGAATATGCCGACCTTAATACCTTAAACATTGCCTTAATAAAAGCGGTGAACCAAAAATTAAAGCCAACCGCCATAATTTTTGCTGACGATGCGACTCGAAAATTATTAGACTCTTTAGTCCCAAACAGGAAGAGAGATGACCAATACCGGAATCATTGCCTACCATAAATCCGGATTCGTAAATATAGGCCGCCAAATCGCATAAATTACTAAAGCGCTGGCCTTTTTCGCACGGCCACTCGCCTGGTCCTAAAATAAACTGCGGATCAAAACCTTCTTTAATAAGCCGGGATCTTAACCATAGGAATTTCTCCTTGCTCCAATTATGCTCGAGGCGGCTGCTGGTTGGATGCATAATAATACGCCGCGCGTGCCGCCGAAAAACAAGACCTTGGGGCGGCGTAATTCCATTCTCTTTGACCACATCCGAAAGCCGCAGCTCCTGCCGGCAAAAACGCACCAGATTGGCCACCATCGTTTGATGCGGGTCGATAGCCTGCTTGGCAACTTCCCTGCCGCGGCAAGCGGTCGCCTTGAGCAAAAAACAGCACTCTCCCAAGACGGCCTTAGCCTGCATGGCTGCCCCTTGATTCAAATGATCCAGATTAAAAATCATTAAATCATATTCGCAAGGCGGCATTAAACGGTCCATCGGTTCAATTGTAAATGTGGGAAACCAGGGCTGCAATTGAAAGAGCATGTTATGAAAAACGGTAACTTCATAGCCATTTTTTTGCAGATTATTAGCCGCAATGAGAAAAAGCAGACCATCGCCTATCCCGCGGCTACAGACTATCGCGCATTTTTTTGTCATACGAAAAATCAATTTTTATGTTATGGAACAAATAATAACCAACTGACATCAATAAATGCAGCAGTTTCTTAAAATAAATCAGCATCAGAGCGGAAGGCTTATTCTTTCGCCCAAAACCAGACTGTCGCTTCGGCTGCTCCAAATGCCCTATTTTGAATTACAAAATGAAATACAGGCTCTCTCTGAAAAGAATATTTTTTTAAGACCGCCCGCCTCTTCCGCATTCTATGCCAATCCCGAAATCCTCACCTACCGCCCTTCCTTATTCGAGCATCTCATAGCCCAGGCGCATCTGGCCTTTGCTACAACAGAAGAATATAATACCGCGCTAAATATTATAGGCCATATAGATCGAAACGGATTCTTGCCGGAAAATTTTCCCGCTTCTCCCGAATTGCAAATTATTCAGACCTTTGACCCGCAAGGCATTGCCGCCCGCTCATTGCAAGAGACGCTCATCTTGCAGCTTGCCGAAAAAAAAGAGTCGTTAGGTTATCGGCTAGTCAAAGATTTCTACAGCGATTTAATCGGCAACAGGATGACTCAGATAGCCAAAGCAACAAAAGAACCGGTTGAAAAGATCCGGGAGGAAATTCAAAAACAGCTGGCGCCGCTGGCCTTGCGGCCGGCCCGGCAATTTACAGCGCAGGTTCCAATAATTATCAAGCCCGATATTATCTTCATTAACAGGAATGATCGCTGGACCATTCGCATCTGCCAGGAAGAGCTGAACCTTGATGCAGCATATGTTGAGCAATGCGAAAAAGAGAGCTTTCCCCGGTTAAAAAAGGCTCTGCTCGAAGCTAAGTGGATAATCAAAGCCTTAGAAGGGCGCAAGGCTCTGCTTTTAAAGCTCTCTCTTTTTATCCTGAAAGAACAAAACTCCTTTTTTAAAAGCACGCGGCTAAAGCCTTTAACCTTAAAAAAGGCGGCTATCGCTTTCAAAATTCATGAATCGACAATCTCGCGCGCGATAGCCGGAAAATATGTTCAACTGCCTCAAGGAATTTTTCCCCTGCGCTATTTTTTTTCCACAAAAGTGCAAACGCTTGACGGCCTTTGCGCCTCGCAAAATTTTGCTCTGGAAACTCTAAAAACTGTGATTGCCCATGAAAATAAACATAAGCCTCACTCCGACCGGCGGCTATCCGATCTCTTAAAAAAGCAGGGCATCCTCTGCCAGCGCCGCACTGTTGCCAAATATCGGCACAAACTCAATATTGCGCCTTCTTGCTATCGGCAAAAATAGGATCGGTAAATAACTTCCATTCGAAGAGAATGCTCAGCCTGTGTGGCAAAAAAACCGTGCACCTGCTTTGGCGGCATCTTGGAGAGCGTCTTAATATCCTGATCGGAAAGGCGTACAAGTACGGCCATCGTTTGCTTTTTATTGCGGATCGCTTTAAAAATCCGCCGAAAAGCCCTAGTAAAGATCCTTCGCCAATAAAACAGACGAAAGAGAAAAAAAGAGGCTGCAATGGCAAAAAGCGAGTAGGCAACAGGATGAATAGGCAATAAAATTATAGGAATCAAAAAGAGCAAAGGCTCAATCGGCCGCCGAAAAACCGGACCAAAAATCTGTCGGAAAATATTGCCCGACGCCATAAAAGCGATCATTTCTTCAAAAATAGGTTCATTAAAAGCGATGCGGGAGAGGTGGACTGCTTCGTGCGAAAGCACTTCATCGAGAGCGCAAAGCCCCAAATAGCGCCCTCTTTGCAATTTATCCTGCAATTGAATCACACCCGTTTTAACGCCGCTCTCTTCATAAGTCCAAGTGGCGCCCGCCTCAAAGAGGCGCAGCCGCTTTTTGCTAAAAAAGACCAAAAAGTGATCCGGAAAGATGTCAAAAGAATTTTTGAGCGTCTCTTTAGCCCAGTCCCAAAAGACCCGCCGCATAGTCCGGCCGCTTCCGACAGCTGCTGCCGGCGCTTTAAAAAGCCTTTCCGAAAGCGCAAGCCGCAGGCAAAAATGCTTTTCGGTCTCGCCCGGCGCCAAAAAAAAACCGCGGCGGCTTAATTCTAAAAATTGCTCTATCTCCATTGCTCCCTCAATATCGCGCTTATACCCAAACAATCTCAAAAGGTGGATTTTCGGCGGCTTCAAAGCATCGCAATTTGCCGATCTTAACCGAGTTAATATTATTAATATTAAGTCGGTTAAGATCGACGAATTTCGATAGCTTTGAAATTGCCCAAAACCACCTTTTGAGATTGTTTGGGTATAAATATAGTCTAAAATTTCATAAAAAGCAGCTTTCATTTGCTTTTTCCGCCCAAATACCATAATATAACAAAGCAATTGACAATAATTTTCTTCAGGAGAGCTATGGGCAAAAAGCTAATTATAGTCGAATCACCTGCCAAAATAAAAACGCTAAAAAAATTCTTGGGCAAGGATTTCGTCTTTGAGTCTTCCGTCGGTCACATCAGAGATTTACCGAAAAAAGATTTCGGTATTGATTTTGAGCATAATTATGAGCCGACCTATGAAAATTTGCCTGATAAAAAAGAAGTCATTCAAAAGCTGAAGAAGGCTGCTAAAGATGCCGAAATTATCTATCTGGCGCCTGACCCTGACCGCGAGGGAGAAGCGATTGCCTGGCACATTTTGTCTGTTCTGCCCAAAAGCGCCAACGCTACCCGCATCACATTTCATTCCATCACCAAGAATGAAGTGTTAAACGCCTTGCAGCATCCGCGCGAATTGGACATGGCGCTTATTAACGCCCAGCAAGCCCGCCGCCTCTTGGACCGCATGGTCGGGTATAGCATTTCTCCGATCTTGACGCGCAAATTAAAACGCGGCAAGGGCGGCATTTCCGCCGGCAGAGTTCAGTCCGTCGCCTTAAAGTTGGTGGTCGACCGCGAAAAAGAGATCGATGCCTTTAAATCAATCGAATATTGGAACATTAAAGCTATCTTTGCCGATAAAAAGCCGTTTGAGGCTCAACTTTATTCCTATCAGGGCAAACGGCTTGAAAAAGAAACTGAAGCCGGTAAAGCTTCGTTCGCCATTCCAAATGAAAAAGAAGCCAATAAACTATCTGCTATTTTAAAAACCGCTACCTGCAAAGTGGCTAAAGTCGAAGCCAAAGAAAAGAGCCGCAACCCCGTCCCGCCCTTTATCACCTCATCTCTCCAGCAGGAAGCCAGCCGCCATTACGGCTATTCAGCCAGCCGCACAATGAACATAGCGCAGGGGCTCTATGAAGGTATTGACATGGGTCCTGAGGACTTCGAGGGTGTGATCACCTACATGCGTACTGACTCCGTACAAGTGGCCACTGAGGCGCAGGTTGCCGCGCGGGACTTTATTCTAAAAACTTACGGGAAAGACTACCTGCCGGAAAAGCCGCGCGTTTACACCAGCAAAAAGTCAGCGCAAGAGGCGCACGAAGCAATTCGTCCAACCAACTTAAACCATCCGCCGGAAAAAATCCGAAAGTACCTAACTCCGGATCAGTTTAAACTCTACGATTTGATATGGAAACGATTTGTTGCCTCGCAAATGACTTCCGCTATTTACGATACGATTTCCGCGGAAATCGAGACCGATAAAGATATGATCTTGAGAGCCACCGGTTCAACCATTAAATTTCGGGGCTTTTTAGCTGTTTACGAAGAGAAAAACGATGAGGACATCAAGGAAACCGACCATATTTTACCGTCGCTGAAAGTAAATATGCCTCTTTCCCTCAAAGAAGTCATTCCGCAGCAATCATTTACCAAGCCGCCGGCCAGATTTACCGAAGCATCGCTAGTAAAGGAATTGGAAAAGTCAGGTATCGGACGGCCGTCGACCTACGCTACGATCATGAACAAAATTCAAAGCCGCGAATATACGACCAAAGAAAACAAAGCTTTAGTACCAACCGAACTGGGTAAAATCATCGCCCAAATGCTGGATGAAAATTTTCAGGCGGTTGTAAATGTGAACTTTACGGCGCAAATGGAAGACCAGCTTGAGCTGATTGCCGAAGGCAAGAAAAACTGGGTCAAAATTCTTGATGAATTTTGGACGGCATACCTGCCAATGGTTAAAAAGGCTGAAAAAGAGGCTCTCGTACCCAAAATTGAAACCGATCTTAAATGTCCGAAGTGCGGAAAGCCTCTGCAAAAAATCTGGTCGAAAAGCAAATATTTCTACGGCTGCAGCAACTATCCCGAGTGCGACTATACGATCCCGATTGAAGCGCTTAACTTTAAAAAAGAAGACTATGACGAAAGTTTTGAATGGGAGCAAAAATGTCCCAAATGCAAAAGCGATATGAACTTGCGTTTCGGAAAATTCGGCCCTTTCCTGGGCTGCACCAATTACCCCAAATGCCATGGTATCGTCAACATTCCCAAAAAAGGCGAAAAAGGCCTTCCTCCGGAAGAACGGCCTAATTGTCCGGCACTCGGCTGCGACGGTAAAATTATGATGCGCCGTTCGCGCTTTGGCAAGATCTTCTATTCCTGCAGCAACTATCCCGATTGCGATATTATCGTTAATGAACTTGCTGAATTGGAAACCAAATACGATGCACACCATCCCAAGACAGCCTATATCAAAGCCAAAGGCAAAAAAGTGGGCGGCAGAGGTGGAAAACGCGTATTTCCCCTCTCACCCGAACTGGCCGCGATCACCGGGGAAAAAGAACTCTCCCGCGGCGACATCGTGAAAAAAACCTGGGAATATATCAAGAAACATAATTTGCAGGATCCCAATAATAAAAGGCGCATTGTTCCCGATGAAAAGATGGCTAAAGTTTTTGGCAGCAAGGAATCAATCGATATGATGCAGCTCTCCGGTATTTTGGGACGCAATCTCAAAAAAGGCTAATTATGATGCCGCAGCCAATCCGCTAACTCCGACAAATTCTGAATCTTGCCGTCTACAATATCAAGAATCATTTCTTGGGTAAGACGCGTATTAAAGGGTTCGTTAAAAACTATGCCCTCTTTTTCATGCGGCATTTTCACTATAAATGGCACCAGCGGCTTGGTTCGTTTTTCGCAAAGCGCAATTTCATCTTCGGTTAAACAGCCCGAGCGCAAACCATTAATCTCCGGCCAGCGAATACCATGATCGGAAGAGAGAATAATTACCGCATTATCCCACTGACCGGTTTTTTCCAGCATAGCGCGAACCTTGCCTAGTGTTTTATCGACCAAAATCAAGTTGTCTGTGTAAGAGCATTTAGCTGTAGTTAACTTATATAACGCGGGATCAAAAATCCATTCCAGATGAGGCACTGAAAAATGCAAAAAAACCAAATTCGCCCTACTATCCAATAAATGCTCTTTGGCTTTTTTCCAAATTTTTTTATAAAGATAAATGCAGTTTTCACTTCCGATAATACGATCACTCTCTCTTCGTACCGCATCTATTTTAAATACGCCCGTCTTGCGAAAAAGATCCCGTAAGTTAAATTTAATAAAATTACGGCATGTGTTGACAAGCCATCCCTTTAAGCTCGCCTTGGCAATCGGAAAATAAGAATGGCAGGAAAAAAGCGTGTGGCCAAGAATACGGTCATATGGATGATGAAATCCCACTAAAGCACTATTGAGACCCCTTTCATTAAGCCTTGTAAAGATGGTAGAATGCTGATTCCACAGAGCCGAACCACCCTCTTTAAAATGCAAACGCAGTTTATTATGGCCTTCGATCACACTATTTGCCACTTCCTTGCCTGTAATGAGCGCCGGAAAAGAAATGATTGTGCCATTGCCGGGCTGATGGGCTTCAGTCGCAAAAAGCGACTCGCTTTTAAACTGATCAAGAACCGGTAATTTTAATTGCGCAGGGCGGCTGAAAAAAGCTATTTCCGGCTCCATTTCGTCAAAAACCATCCAAATAATTTTGGAAGACCCGGCTCCAATAACCACAGGTGCGTTATTAATAACAATTCCGCGAACATCTTCTACAATTCGAAAGCAGGCAAAAGGCGACAGCAACACCCCGACAAAAGTGTAAACTTGCATTACCTTTTGGGGTTTTTGATAAAATAGGTATGCCAAAAGTGGAATGCTGCAAACCATCAAAATATTTAAAAGCCAGGATTGTGCTGCACGGCCGTCTAAAACTACCAGTTCCTTAACCGAATTCAACAGCGCCAGTCCGGCAATGTAAAACGCAAATAGTGCAAAATAGCGCAAAATCCGATTAGTCGAAAAGAACGCTTTAGTTTTAAGCCAAAACAAAAACAGACTGCCGCAGACTACCAAAATATATAAACTATAAATGGATTGCGACAGCTCTATGGAATCAAGACTAAAGCCCTGATTATGCAAAACCGCCCAGGGAATAAAGAGCAGCGCAAATGCAATACCAAAAGAAAATAAAATATCTTTTAATATTTTCATATTTTCCTCATTAAAAAGAGCGCTCTTGTCTCATTGATTTTTTCCGTGCGCTCAATTGTAAAATAGCGCATAAAAGCCGCGCGAAAAGCTTCCATATTAAAAGCCGCAAACAAATGAGAGCGTCCCCTGACAAGCTGCATAAACATGGGGTCTTTAGGATCAATATACTCGATTACCAGGACATCCCGGGTCAATCCGGCAGATAAAGAGGCTATTTCTTCGATTGGAACCCTATTGGTAACCAATAAATGATGAATCACGGCCAGCATCAAAACCATATCAAAATGTAAATGCGCTCTGGCAAGAAAAGAAGTATACTCCTGATTTTTCCAGCCGATCTGCGGCGTCGGACGCGCTATATCTACCACCAGCGGCAAGATATGCAGTCTTCTTTCCAATGCATGCTGCCAAAGGCGGTCGATCACTTCGGCATCATAATCAATAGCAACGACTTCCGCTCCGCATTTGGCGGCCATCATACTAAAATAGCCCGTATTACACCCCACATCCAACACTTTGGCCGGCCTTTTTTCCTCCAGAAAGAGCGTAAGGAGCTTTTCCTTGGCTAAAAAAGCCTCGTCGGAATAGTGGGTCTTATTTTGCATATATTTAGACCAAAACGAAATGCCGGCTTTGGGCCGCAGAGCGTGAAGCTGTTTTGCCGTCCGCTTCATTAAAGATCTTAATATTAAAGATGATAAGTCCGGGTTCTTATTTTGACGGTTATATAAAGTTTTAGGAGCAACCTTGGAAAGCAGAAAAGGCAGCAAGATCAATGAATATGAAATAGAACTAAAAGGGCGCAGAGCTTTTAGGCATTCCTCAATTTCCAAACCGTCATGCCTGGTGAAAAAGATCTGATTAAGCGGCAGTTTGATGCTTTTATGCATATAAAGCGGTAGCAAAAAAGTTCTAACAAACTGCGCATAGGCTAACCAAACCGGATCGGTGGGCTCTCTTTTCTCAAAGGAGAGCAAATCAACAAAAACAGGCCGAGGCCCAACGAATAAAACATTATAGGGAGTAGCGTCCTTCAAACCGATGCCGTCTTGCAGCAATTGTTTAGACATCTGCACGGTTAAAATGCCGGCCGCAAAGAGCATTTTTGGCGACCACTCATAAGGATAGCTGGGAAACGAGATGCGTTTATGCTCCAAAATAACTCTTGGCTTCAGCGCATTTAACTGCTTGGCAAAGTCCGGATATTGTTCAGCGTGCTGCAATATATCCTGATCGGTCATGGTGCGATAGGAGACCACCTTGTCTTCCGCTATCATTTTTTTCATTGCAGAAGATGCTTGGGTAAAAGTAAAATCTTCCATACCTTCATCTAAAATAAAACGAAAAATCCGGTCTTCCGTTCGCACCAGCGAACCGGCCGGATCACGAAAAGACGAAACTGTTAAATGTTCTCTCATGCGTCTTGCTTACCTTTGTTGCATTTATACCGAAGTAACCTGAAGAATCGGTTTTGGGCAATTTCCAAGCTGCTGAAAATCCGATTATTCAGGTTGCTTCGGTATACCTAACTTGGACTTTAACCAGCGAAAAATTGTTCGGAAATAAAATGCCAGACCAACAAATCCGGCCATAAGCAGCTGCCAAAGAAGGGCGCCGGTACCGGGATCAACATATGCTAAAAAGTCCATTTTTTCTTCTCCTAAAAAATATTATTTTCTCAGCTTAGATAATTTTATTTTTAAACACCACATCAAATCCGGTTGGCATTAAAAGCCTGATATTGTTGCAGCACAAAAGCTTTAATTTCCGCTTGAAATCTCCCCGTCGAAAATTGCTCCGCATGCGCCCTTATAATCAATGGATCAAACTCTTCCTGCCTTTTTTCAAACTCCAAAACCGTATCGATCAAACCGGCCGCATCTTGCCGAGGAAAAAAAAGACCCGTCTTATTTGCTACCACCGTTTCGAGCGCTCCCCCCCGGCCAAGCGCCAAAACCGGCGTTCCACAGCTCATCGCTTCAATCGGCGCGATCCCAAAATCTTCAACCGCAGCGAAAACAAAAGCTTTGGCTCGCTGCAAATATCCTTTAAGCTGTTCATCACTTACCTGGCCTAATATTTCAATATTTTGACCGGAGAGAGCCTTGATTTTCTTCATCTCCGGTCCATCGCCGATTACCACCAGCTTCTTATCCGGCATCATTGAAAATGCCTGTACAATCAAGTCGATTTTCTTGTAGGGCACCATGCGCGACGCGGTAATATAATAATTCTCTTTTTGAGAGCGGCATTCATAATAGTCGACATCTACGGGAGGGTAAATTACAAAAGCTTCCCGCTGATAATTTTTCTTGATACGGCGCGCGACATATTTTGAATTGGCGATAAAAGCATCAACGCGCTGCGCGCTATTGTAATCCCACATGCGAAAATAATGGAGAAATAGCTTGGCCAACGCACCCTTAACGCCCCTATTAAGCTTATGTTCTGCGAGATAGTCATAATAAAGGTCCCAGACATATCGGGCCGGCGAATGGCAATAACAAATATGCAGCTGGCCGGCATGGGTTAAAACCCCTTTGGCCGCGCAAGAAGAGCTGGAGAGTACAAGATCATACCCGGATAAATTAAACTGTTCGATAGCCAAAGGAAAGAGCGGCAAATAACTCCGATAGCGGCTCTTGGCGCCGGGACATTTCTGAATAAAAGAGGTAAAAACCCCCTCTGCAAAAATATCTTTTTGCGCAAAATCCTTTTTTTGAACCAAAGTAAAAAGCGGTGACGGAAAAACCTTATAAATGCCGGTGAGCACTTTTTCGGCGCCGCCGCTATCTGTTAACCAGTCATGGATAATCGCCGTTTTCACTTTTCCTCCCGAAATAGCTGCGAATAGGCAATGGCCGCTTTGGATATATAATCATAAATAGCAGGCTCCGAAAAGATTTTCCCGGCCATTTCAGTCGCGTTTTCCGCCATTAGGCGCGCTTCGGAATCATGCGTTTTGAGCCAATGAATCTGCGCCGGCAGGTCCGATAAATCAGCTGCCAGAGGGACATAATTGTAATATGGTTTCAACCGCTTGTAATACCATTGAATATTTGTTGAATATGGTTTTAACAGAACGGAGTTTGAGAGTAAAATCCAGCGGCATCTGGCATAAGTGCAGCTCTCGCCGTCAATATCGATCAGATATTTATATCCAAAATGTTTGGCGCGCGGCACCTTTTTGGAAAAGGGAAAAGTTTCAGAGGCAATCAAACCCGCAACTTCAGGCGAAACGGCGCCCCGTTTAACAAAAGCGGCATCCGCCAAATTTGGATTAAATTTACTAAAATAGACCATTTTCACGCGCAGCCGGTCTCTAAAACATTCCATATCATATAACCCGCCATTCATAGCGCCGCGCCAAAATATTAAATTTTGCTTTTTTTCCCAAGGATATTGCTCTGCCGACTTTTTACATTTGGCAATTAGATCCGCCTGTTTCAACAAACTTTCAAAATCCGGGATCAGAATATTATCTTTTTCCTCCAAATCTTGCCTCTGCGTTTTGGCAAAAACAAAGATCGGCACCAAAAATTGAGTTTCAAAATTTAGCCCATCTGCGATAGAAAAAATCATCGTGGCATTGGGAAGCATTTTTTTCTTGCACATCTTTTTTAGGCATTCTTTGATGGCTTTTCGCCGGGGGTCTTTGCGCAACTTTTCCGTATGCTGAAATAATTTGACCTTGTTCTTAAACACCACCACTTTAATGAATTGCAGCGATCCATCCATATCAAGTTCATAAGTTTTTTCTATTTCGTCTAAAACAAGGCTATCGGGCATAAATCCGGCTAAATCATCAAAAATTTGCACTTTCATCCAATCCGGACCGGCAAATGCCAAACCTGCCGCACATAAAAACAAACCTATAAAATATTTCATGTTCGCGCCCCCAATCTTTGTCTTCTTACGGAATTTACATATCCAAGCACAATTGCTAAATGAGTCCATATATAAGGACGAAAAAGCCCCTGGTTGAACTGCAGTACAATCAACTGCATAATTATTGAGATGATAAATGCCAAAATTATTACGCGCTCTTCTTTCTCAATCTGCGTAAAATGTAAAGTTTTCCAAATCTTTTGAAAATATATCCAGGCAAAAAGACCAAACGCCAGCAAGCCTATCAAGCCAAGTCCTGAAATCATTTCGAATAACACATTGGTAGGATCAAACGGTTCAAACGCTTTTAGAGAACATGTTCCCGGATCAACTCCTCTCTCTTGCTTTAAAAGCATTGGCCCAACGCCGCCCAAACCCACTCCCAAAAAGGGATAAGATAAAAAGACTTTCCAAGAAGAAACTATCCCCTGCCAGCGCAGAGCAAAAGACCAATGTCCCAAACCATAATAGAAAAACTTTAAAAAAGTTCCCCGGACAAAATTATGAAAAATTATGCTCAACAGTCCCATTATTCCGGCAAATACAACTGCCAGGCTGAAGAGCTTCTTGCGATATTTTGCAGAAATCCTTCTGCAAAAACGCATAAAGCTTATACCCAGGATCACTGCGAAAAAAATAAAATAGGAGATAAAAGCGCCCGTAGAAGTCGAAATGAGCAATAGTAGATTGGGAACAACTAGCAGCTTTTTTCCTTTTCTTGAAAAGAATTTGCAGCCGCTTAAAAAAAATTTGGCATTTAGAAACATCACATAAGGCGTCATATATAAAGCGTAATAAGAAGCTTCGTAGCAAAGTGATTCACCTCTAGCTACCCGGTTTGCTAAATAATCATGAGCAAAGGGCATGTGTACTCCTAAAAGTGACATTGCCACCTGCAAAAAAGCATAAATACCGATAATCTTAAAACTTAAAAAATAAGCCATAATAATCTTTTGCCGGTCAAAAAACTCAAAAAGCTGATACGGCAGTATAAAATAAAATATAAAAATGAAGAGATAGATAAAAACATAACCCAAAGAACGCTGAATAATAATGCTTTGAGTTGAAGAGACTGCAACCGAAACAAAAATAAAAAGGCCCGCCAACAGCAGATCGCGCGAAAGGCTTATCCGGCGTTTTAATATCAAAAGCAACATGAAGAGCGCTATCGCCAGCAAATGATTGAGGCGCGGTTTAAAAAGATAAATCAAAACATTCAATTTTTCAGCGCTCAGAGTAGCCAAATACATAAAAAAGAGACCAAAGAGCACGGAATTTTCACTAAAAACGGTACTTATGCTGAATTTTCGATTCCAATTCAAAGCAAAGGACATTTTTCCTGCCGGCTTAATAATAGCTTCAAAATTTCTTTAACTCTTTGCGATTCCCCCCGTCTTCCTACATAGATAGCATCTTCCGTTTCGATAATTACCAAATCTTCCACTCCGCAAGTTGAAATAAGCCGTTTTCTACCAATAATCAAGCAATCTTTCGTCTCAATCTCAATTACATTACCCATCTTGACATTCCCATTACCATCTTTCGACAAGGCTTCATAAAAACTGTCCCATGATCCAATATCCGACCAAAAAATATCTTCCATGGAACGCATGGCGATTCGCAAAGTCTTCTCCATCAAGGCATAATCTATCGATATTTTAGGAAGACGGCCATAGTTAGAGAGCAACATCTCATATGAATGGCAATATTGATAAATTTCAGGCGCATATTTAGCCAGTTCTTCTAAAAAAACGGCGCTTTCAAATAAAAACATGCCCGAATTCCAATAGAAGCCGCCATCTTCAAACATCTCACGGGCAGCAACAAAACCCGGCTTTTCAACAAATCCTTCAAGGGCAAAAAGCCCTTCTTGCAAAAGATCGCCGGTCTGAATGTAACCATAACCCGTCTCAACACGCGTTGGTTTAATGCCAAAAGTTGTGATAAACCCGGCTTTGGGATGTTGAAGACAGTTCCAAAACCGCTCTTTTGGCTCAATAATGTGATCTGAAGGCAACACTAAAATCCAAGATGGACTTGTCTTCTCTTCCAGATATTTTACGGCCAATGAGATCGCGGCTGCGGTATTTCTGCCTTCCGGCTCAACAAGAATCGATATCTTTTCACTATTTTCTATTTGCAGTTGCACCAGGGGGCAATGTTGGCCTGAAGTCACAATCAGAATGCTCTCCACAAATGGCGCATCGATAATGCGATCGATCGTCATTTGTAAAAGAGACCTTTCTCTTTCAAAAGAAAGAAATTGCTTTGGCACGGCCTCTCTGGAAACCGGCCAGAGGCGGGTGCCGTCCCCGCCGGCCAAAATTACCACTGCAATTTTATCCACGCTTAAGCTCCTCCAAAACGGCAAAATGTTTTTTGATAAATAAATTAAAATTAAATTCGGCGCAGCGCAAGTAGCCCGCATGAACAAGGCTTTGGCGACGCTCTGCATCATTCATAAGCTGCCGCATTGTATCGAAAAGCTCCGAAACGCTGTAAGGATCGACATAAAGAGCCGCTCTGTCGCAAATTTCCGTCAAGCTGCTGCCATAAGATGCGATAACCGGACATCCGGCCGCCATTGCCTCGATTGGGGGCAGTCCAAAGCCCTCATATAGCGAAGGGAAAATAAGTCCTGTCGCATTCTGCATAAGGTGAGCCAAAAAACCGATTCCAACCTGCGGCATGAATATAACATTTTTTTGTTCGATGAGGTGTGCTTCTTCAGGTTTGCACAGCACAATTAAATGGCAATCATATTGCTTAGATAAGAGAGCAAAAGCCTCAAGCGTCCTTTGCAAATTTTTATGCGGCCGAAAGCCCCCGGGAAATAAAAAATATCGCAAAGGCAGCACTGGATTGCACTTTTTCTTTTCCGCCCAAAAAGCATGGTCGACTCCAAAATAAATAGGCGTAATTTTATCCGAATCTGCCTCTGTATATTTTACGATTTCGGTCTTTGAAAAATTAGAAACCGTGATAATGCGATCCGCCCGCCTCGCAGCCTGATGTAAAATGGCTGTTGCATATGCTCTTTTATGCCACTTGAAGCTTTTGGCAAAGGCTAAATGAAAAACATCATGAATGGTTACCAGCCTTTTTCGGGCGCGAATCGGCAAAAGCGGAATGTTAAAATGGGGCGACCAAAAAATATCGCACTTGGGAATTAAATGCGGTAGCAGCAATTGTTCCGATGCCGAATAAATGGGCGCGCGGCAATAAATTTTAGAATAATGCTTTAATAATGGTTCTTTTGAGACCATATCGGGATGAACAATCAATTCCACAGCAAAGGGGCCGGTATGCAAATAACCCAGCAAATGCCTCAGATATGTACCTATGCCAAATAAGCCAAGCATCCTTGCATCAAGGCAAATTTTTTGCATTGAAACCCCTTGCTTATTGTATCAGCACTTGGCTTTGATTTTCATAAAACCAGCCAATGGTCTCTTTCAAACTCTCTTGCAATTCCGAACCGGAAACAGCCG
>CAZCPS010000011.1:0-13892 GCA_964499895.1 uncultured bacterium
ACGGAATCATTAAAGCATAGCTCTTTTTCATTGATGTCCAAAAAGGCGCTATCGGTGGTAATATTGATTTTTTCCGTTCTGTCGCCTTCAAGGCGGTCAATATAAATTTTAAACATCTTCTATAAAACCGAATCTTGAAGTTGCTTGTGTATAATCCTAATAATACTACCTAAACGGCGCATTATTTTCTATGGCTTCCTTTATATACCGAAGTGAACTCAAAATTTGGTTTTGGGCAATTTCAAAGCTGTCGCAATTTGACGATCTCAACCGGCTTAATATTAATAATATTGAACCGGTTGAGATCGTCGAATTTCGTTGCTTTGAAGCCGCCGAAAACCAAAATTTTGAATTCATTTCGGTATATCCCAATGGACTTCAAGATTTAGGATGTGGGCGGCCGCGTCTTTTTCTTTTGCCGATTCTAATAAGTTTTTCATTTCCAGGCACTTTTCTTGGCAATAAAGGCTATTTTCGATCAATTTCATGGCTGCTTCATAAGCCCGGTCTTCAGTAAAGCGGGGGCCAAAAAACTCGGGGTAGACCTCTTGCTTCATGATGATATTTACAATGCAATAAAAGGGCAGATTAATTTTGAAAATCTTTTGAGCGAGAAAGCAGTCGAGCCGACTTATCGCGTATGTTACAATAGATGGAATGCCCAAGAGCGCCAGTTCCAGGGTAACGGTGCCTGATGTGGCAATCGCCAGTTTGATCCGTTCTTTTAGAGGGTAGCTTTCCAGCGGCCCGATCTGCAACCAATCTTTCTCATAGCCAATAGATTCTTTGAGGCGATCTTCAGCGCAGGAGACCATAATTTTAAGGTGCGGGTGCTTCTTTTGCAGGCGCCTTGCGATTTGGAGCTGCAGGGGCAGGTTTTTTTCAATTTCGGCTTTGCGGCTGCCGGGAAAGAGGGCGATGATATTTTGCGCGCCTTCGGCTTGGAGATAGCTGTAAGCTTGCAGTTTGTCAACTAGCGGGTGGCCGGTATAATGAACGATGAGGCGAGATTTCTTAAAGCACTCCTTTTCGAAAGGAAAAATCGTGAGCAGCAAATCCAGATTCCGTTCCATTATACCGATGCGTTTTTTACCCCAGGCCCACACCGTTGGGCAGATATAATGGATTAAAAGTCCCTTATAACCGGCCTTTTTTAGCGCTCGTTCGAGCCTAAGGTTAAATCCGGGATAGTCGATGCAGATAACGGCTTTGGGCTTTGTAAGAAGTACATGGCGTTTAATTTTGCGAAAGGCCTTAAAAAGGCGAGGCAGGGCGGTCAGAATACCGATAAAGCCCATGACATAAAGTTTTTCGGCTTCTATCAGCACTTCGCAGCCGGCTTTGCGCATTCTGGGTCCGGCGACGGCAGAGATCATGAGATCGCTTCGGACCCTTATTTGCGTGATTAAATTGGCGCCATGCAGATCGCCGCTAGGTTCGCCGGCGACGATTAAAATGCCGTTTTTCATTAGTTCCTTTTCGGGGAGCCGGCTTATGGTGCGAGAGCAGCTCTTCCCATTGGCGGTAAACGGACGCTAAGTTGGGCTCTTTTTGCATGCGCAAGAAAAGCAGGGGCAGCGCGTCGGGAAAGTCGGGATCTCTTGGCATGCGCAGTCTTCTATGGAGGTTCTCTCTGAGCGGAGTCATGCGGTATTGGGAGATTAGCATGCTGATCATGAGCGCTTTCATGCGGCGCGGCACTTGAAAAAAGGGTAAGAAGAGCTCGTTGATAAGGGTATTGGCGATATCGGCGATAACACCTAAATGAGTTCGCTCGGGATCATGTTTTTTGAGTTCTTCGTGTAAAAGCGGGTAGATCAGGCAGGAGAGGGGCAAGATGCGGTTGCCTTGCAAAATGGAGTGTTGCATTGCTTTGGCATCAAACTCTTCCAAAAGGCCAAGCGCCTCGGTTTTTAAAGGGGATTTTTGCAGCCACGGCATTAAAATCCGCAAAAAGCCGTTTTCGTCAAGTAGCGAAAAGAACTTTTTAGCATGGCCCGACTCAAGCATTTTCAAGAGTTCTTCAAAGATGCGGGCTTGCGAGCTGTTTCGGATTTCTTCTCTGCTGTTTTGCAGAGCCAGTTGCGTTTCGGCCGCGATATGGAAGCCAAATCGGGCTTGAAATTTTAGAAGCCGGATCATGCGGACCGGATCCTGGATGAATCGTTTTTCGGGAGAGCCGATGGTTCTAAGGGTTTTCTCTTTAATGTCGGCCATGCCTTCTACGAAGTCGATGACCGTCTCCTTTTCGGGATCGTAAAAGAGGCCGTTGATCGTGAAATCGCGCCGCATGGCGTCTTCCTGCGGAGAGCCCCACAGGTTGTCTTGCACAATCAACTTGGACTCTTCGATGTCGCCGGCGCGAAAAGTGGAAACTTCAATAATTTTTTTGCCAAACCGGATGTGGGCGAGGCGAAAGCGGCGGCCGATTAAAATGCAGCTCGGAAAGAGCCTCTTTACTTCTTCGGGTCTGGCGGAGGTGGAAATGTCAAAATCTTTGGGAATAGCATCCATGAGCAAATCGCGTACGCCGCCGCCGACCAAGTAGGCTTCGTGTCCGTTTTGCTTTAATTTTTCGATGATGTAGAACGCATGATGATCAATCTTTGTAGTTGGGATCAGGTGTTCATTTTGGGGGTAAATTTGCGGTTGCACGCGTCGCTGTCTTCCTTGGTGTTTTCATATAGTATCTTATGAGCGTCCAAGATATTTGTCAATAAGGCGAATTTCTAAAAAAAATATATAAATTTCGGTATATATACCCAAATCTTGAAGTCCATTGGGTATATGGCCTTTTACATTTTCAATTGCTACCGTAACGGCTCTCTGGATGGGTGTTACGGCCTGGATCGCAGCGTTTGGCGCCGGAGCGGCTTTCGTTGAAATTACCGGTGGAATGTACTATGGTTTCGCGCCAACTTTTGTCGGCGGCATTATGGGCTTCATCCGGAATTTTTTTTCCGGAGCCTTTCTCTTCCCTTGATTTATTTCAGAAAATAATTTTTACTTAAGCCTTTGCGTTTCACCAAGCAAGGAGTCCCAAATGGCAAAATTATATTTTAGATATGGCACTGTCGGCAGCGCCAAAACATTGAATTTATTGGCAGTAGCCCATAATTATCGCCAACAGGGCAAAGAAGTGGCGTTGATCAAGCCGCTATTGGATGATCGCTTCGGCAAGGAAAATATTCGCTCAAGAGCAGGGCTTGAGATGCCGGCTGACTTTTTGGTGAAAGAAGACACTAAACTTAATCTTGATGATTTTAAGAGCATTGACTGCGTGCTGGTTGATGAGGCGCAATTTCTTTCCGCCGATGTCATCGAACAGCTTCGTTCTATCTCCCTGAAGCTCGACATACCGGTCGTTTGCTATGGTCTGCGCACTAATTTTAAAACGACACTGTTTGAAGGTTCCAAGCGTCTTTTGGAGTTGGCCGATTCAATTGAAGAGGTCAAGGCCACCTGTTATTTCTGTAATAAAAAGTCCATCCTGAATCTAAAGCATGTCAATGGCGAGGCAACTATGGAAGGTCCTGCCATTCAACTGGGTGCTGAAGAACTCTATTTGCCGACTTGCTATAAATGTTTTGTCGCGCACATAGAAAAAGCTAAAAAACCAACCGGTTCGGAATTGTTGGAAGTTTAGGCCCTTAATCTATTTCGAAGCGGATTTCTTTTCTCAAAAGAAAGATGCCGATTAAATTCATCACTAGCAGGAGCGCGCCGGTTAGCGACATGACAATGAAAGCTTGTGTGGCGTTGACGAAAGTAAAGAGCGGCAGAGCGATGGCCGCGTACAGGTAGTAGAATTTTTTCCCATGCTTTGGCGACAAAAAGCGGGCGCACTTTTGACCCATCATAAAATAGGTCGTAATTGTCAAATATCCCAGCAGGAAGAGGAAAATGGGCATAAAGTAGTCCATGAACGGGAAGTAGCGAGACAAGGCCGCTTGCACCATGAGGGTAACATCGATAGGCTCCGACCATGCGCCGGTAATCAGTACGAGCAGGGTGCTGATGGTGCAGACTACGAATGTGCTTAAAAAAACCCCAAAAATAGTAAGCGAGGCCTGTTTGTGCGGATGGGGCGAGGAGGTCTCGGCATGGATGACCGAATTGTAGCCGATGCCGATATCGCCGGCGTAGGCGCCTCTGGATATGCCCATGGCGATGGTCAGCATGACCGTGCTGCCGGCAAAGCCGCCGATGGCCGCTTGCGAGGTGAAAGCCGATTTAACAATCATCGCAAAGGCCGCGGGCAGCAGCGGCAGGTTCTGTAATAGCACCCAGAAGTTCATGAGCAGGTAAATGCCAAGGAAGATGGGGACAATCGTGGTGCAAATTTTTGAGACGCGTTTAATGCCGCCGTGTGTTGCGAATAAGACCAGAAGCAATAAACCGCCGGCTACCGCCGTTTTATTCAGATGCCAATTGGTAGAGACGCTGTCGGAGACTACATTGAACATAAAAATTTCTACGCCGTAAATGCACAGAAAGAGGGCCGCCAGAACCGGAATCAGCTTTTTACTCTTAAAGGCCTTGCTTAAAAAATACATGGGTCCGCCGCTAAAGCCGCCTTTTGGATCAGATACCCGATAGACCATGCCAAGGTAAACTTCGGAATAAATGAGCAGCATGCCTAAAAAACCGGTAACCCAAGTCCAAAAAAGCGCGCCCGGTCCGCCGATTTGAATAGCGGTGCAAATGCCGACTACATTGCCCAGTCCGATGCTGCCGCCAAGTGCCGTTACCAGCGTTTTAAGCGGGTGCAGTCCGGTTTCTTCCCCGGAGTCGGGCTTAAACGAGCTCAGTAAATGGCGTAAAATCGCCGGAAAGCGTCTTAACTGAAAAGATCTGGAGATAATCGTAAAATAAGCGCCGGTAGCAATAATTAAAGAAAAACCTATATATTCCCAGATAAAATTGTATAATTGTTCTAAAGCTGTAAAAAACATATTATTCTTTTTCTCTATAGTTTAAACTAAAGTTAGTTAAAGGGCAATTTATTAATATGAATAAACCTAGCTTTCCAGTAATAATTTGCCAACAGTCCTTCGGTGTTGCGGCCTAGAATGAGGTGAGCCAGGTATAGGGCTTCAATTGAGGCCAGGCCGCTTTCCGGGTCGGAGCAGAGGGTTTGCTTGCGCGGGTAGGCCGTTTTATAGCCTTGCAAAGAGCGCTTCTCGAAATGCAAAAAACTTTTTTCCATATTTTGCGCATAGCGCCAGGTGGCATCCAATAAAATAATTCCTTTATGCGCGTCGGCGGGAGAGAGGGGATCGCCGTTTTGCGAGAGAACCAGATAGTGTTCCGGGGGCGGCGTTGGAGCGGGGTGGGTATAGAAAACCAGATCAAGACGGGTTTCGAGGCCGGAAAGGGAGCATTTGCGCAGGTTTTCTTTTTTGTGGCGGAAAATCAGGGTGGGATGCGCCATGCTATTTGCGCATGTTTTTAATTAAGTGTAAAAGTTCATGTTGGATATCGGCGCTTTTGGCGCCAAGACCCATGCGGCGGGGCGAAATGTTAATTTCCAGCGCGGGCGGCAACTCTTCAGTACTATGCCTGAAGGCTTCTCTGGCGATTCTTTTAAAACGGTTGCGACAAATAGCGTTGCCGAATTTGGCTGAGACGGTGACCCCCAGACGAGGGAGCGGTTGATCGCCAAAATGATAATTAATGCAGATATATCTGCCTATTAATTTATTTTTTGAATTTATGACCCGCAAATACTCAAACCTGCGCGTCAAACGGAAAGATTTCGAGTAACTCTTTTTCACACAGTCAAGCTTTTTCGTCCGTGCTGACGGCGGCGGTTTACAATTTTGCGTCCATTGGCTGTTTTCATGCGAGCGCGAAAACCACATGCTTTGATTCGTCGTTTTTTGCTGGGTTGGTAGGTTCGTTTCATTTTTTACCTCTAAATTGGTGAAAGCATGCTCTCCCCGGCAGGGAGGGGCGAAAGAGCCCGTGCTATTGTCATGTAATAAAGAAAAAAGCTTAGCAAGGTATGGGATTTAAAACAAGCCTCTTGTATGCGGCGCCGGTTCGTCTCATTTTTTTAGACGGGCATCTTGCAAATATAGTGATCGTCTGCTATGCTAGCTATCATTGCATTAAAATGTGGAATATAACTTAACAAGCAGGAACTGAACATGAAATGTAAAGCTTCCGTTACCGCTGATCGCTCTAAGGGTGATAAAATCGTACGGCGCAAAGGCCGTATTTATGTGATTAACAAGCTGGATCCGAGCCGCAAACAAAGGCAGAAAGGGCCGGCACGCAAAAAATAATTTAGGATAAAGTCAATGGCAAAAAAATCTTCGGTAGAAAAACAAAAACGACGCGAATTAATGGTAAAAAGGGCTTGGGACAAAAGACAGGCTTTGAAAAAGACTATTTGGGATCTGTCCACAAGTGAGGAAGAAAGGGCTGTTGCGGTTAATAAGCTCAACGACATGCCGCGCAACTCCTCTCCGGTTCGTTTGCGCAATCGCTGCCAGCTTACCGGCCGATGCCGTGGCTACCTGCGTAAATTTAAATTATCAAGGCTTTGCTTCCGCGAGATGGCCTCTGCCGGCTTGATTCCGGGTATTGTTAAAGCTAGCTGGTAGTTTCTACAGTTCCAAGCCGCTGCCAATCGGGCAGCGCTTCCGTCCACACATAGGTGGATTCATCAATGAGCTTTTCGTCAAATTTCTTTTTTAAGGCGTAAAAGCTCATTGAACCTGAAACTTCATTATTTTTTTCAATAATAAACCAGAGTCTTGTTTTGCCATAGTTTTCCGAGACCGGGAAGCGATCGGGCAGTTGTTTAGCAGGTTGTAGGGGCGTTTTGTGGCGTAGCTTGAAATAGGCGATAACGACGCCGGCGACACTGAAAAACAGGCCGACCAGGAACCATAAATAGGGGTTTTTGCCCTTTTTTTCAGCCCACACAGCGCAAGTTAGCCCGCACGCCGCCCAAAAAATAATACTGATAATCATCTTATAGTCCAAAAAGAAGTTTTACCCAATAATAGTGCAAATTTTCATTGCGGGCAATGTCAATTGCGGCGAGGCTTTTGTGAAAAAAAATTATGGCATCGCGAAAGGCGCCGATTATTTGTTTTCTTAAAATGGCGATTGCAATACACTGGCATTGATTTTACACTATCTTAGAGGTCGTTATGCACGATAAATTACAACAAATGGACGCTAAAGAACTGGAATTTGCCGAGACCACATATGTGCGCGATATTGAAAGCCGCGTTTTTCAGGCGATTGCATTGCAGTGTCTGGCTAAAATCGAAGGTATCGCTCTCCAAGGCTCCAATTTGATCGACAATCTCCTGGGTCGCGAAGGCATGGAGCGCATCAAGGGCATTTATGTCGAACAGGACCAGAAAAAACACTCTGTCTATATTCGCGTGGAAGTCAATGTGCGCTATGGTATTTCCATACCGGAAAAAGCCGAAGAGATCCAAAGCAAGATCGTCGAAGAAATTTGCAAATATACCGGTTTGCATATCTCTTGTGTGCATGTGATCTTTAAAAATCTGATCACGGAAGTAAAAACGGAAGAAAATCTTATCGACGCGCAGGATATGGCGCTGGCGGCCGAAAGCGAAGAAAACAACTACAGCGAAGGCTTCTAATCATCTTTAGAGGAGAATCTAATGAGAGCCTCCCAGCAGCTGACCTCTGCTATTCACGCATTTTTGGTATATGTGGTGATGTTTTTCGGTCTTTTTTTGATCGGTCTTAAATGTACTCCTGGTTTTCGTCTGCAGATTGCCGAGCGGTTTGCGGCTGATGGCGCTTTAACCCTATTTTTGGGGATTGTTTTTGTCGCAGTCGGCATTTTGCTCTCCATACTCTTTTTTGCGCTCTATCGCCAACGCTATTTTACCGTCAGCATGCAGCCTTATTCTTATTCGGTCGACACCAAATTGATCGCGGAACTCCTTGGCAAGTATCTGCTGGAAAAAAGAGGGGAGACGGTGCCGGCTGAAGTCTTTTTTGCCAATAACGGTGAAATTAAAATTATATTGCATGTCGACGATGCGCAATTAATTGATAATGATTTTTTGATGCAATGTCAAAATGATATTGGCCACCTGCTTTTGGTTAATTTTAATTATCAAAAACCTTTTACAGTCTCTTTTGCCGTTTAATTGATGACTTATTTTTATGATTCCGGCTATAATGGCTCCCTATCTTTAATGGGAGTTATTATGTGCGAAGTTGCCGGCCTTAGAATAGGTTTTTATAGTCATCAAATTAGTGAAAGAGTGCAAACAGTCGCCTATGAAACGGCAAAGAAAGTCGTCCATCTTGCCGATCGGTTATTTGAGCTGCTGCTTTTTTATGTTTATGATCCCTTATATAAATTGGTAATGTACATCAATCCGGCCTCTTTACTGGCGAGATGGAATTTCAAATTTATTCCCGCATGCGT
This sequence comes from uncultured bacterium, assembly GCA_964499895.1. GTDB lineage: Bacteria > Chlamydiota > Chlamydiia > Chlamydiales > SM23-39 > CAZCPS01. The sequence continues at coordinate 8,438 of CAZCPS010000011.1, forward strand.
TGAAACTTTAGTAGGCGATATCTGTTACGAAGGGAGCACATCGTACGGAGGGGGCATTCTGAAGCCGGATGAAAGAGGACACGGAGCAATGGCCAAGGAAGTGGTAGACAATCTTAAACAGCATGTTTCTCGTCCCGGTATATTTGAATATGAAGTGCGGGTTTTGAATGAAGATAGTATCTATGCCGCCTGCCTTCCCGGTGGCAATATAGTTATGTATAAAAAATTGATGGATAATTTAAGAACTCAAGAAATCATTCCTTTGCAAAGCCGGATGGATCCTAGCATTAGCTATGCTGACTTAACAGCTGAATCTAAAGTCGCCGCGGTTATGGCGCACGAGATTGTGCATTCCGATAAGCGGCATGCTGCAAGAAGTGGTGAATTTATATTGTTGGTGTTAGCTGCCTACTTTTTAGCCAAGTGTATTTTCGAGCGATCATACGCCAAAAAGACGGAAGATGAAGAGACTCAGTCTTCTTTGTTTACATATTCAGCTTGGGTCATTATAGGTCTGGTTGGTGATTGGTATCACAAAATTATGTCTAAAAGAAATGAATATGAAGCTGATCGGTTGGGCATGCATCTGATGCAAAAGGCCGGTTATAATCTTAAAGCCGCGTTATGGCTGCAGGAATATTTTAATACGGTCTTTCCTCCATCTCGCCTCAAGTGGGTGAGGTATATAAAAGACCGTTTTATACATTTGAGCCATCCTTCTTCTCAAGAGCGGTTTGAGGCCAACAAAAAGACGCTCCGTGAATTAACTCCCGGTTAGCCGGAGAGGATTTGATCTGCATCTGCCTTGGTTATGCCCTTGATTTGCAAAAGCTCTTCTTTTGATGCTGTAAAGATTTTTTTCGGCGAACCAAAGTGGGCTAGCAGCCTTTGTTTTTTGATGGGCCCAATATTTTTAAGTTTATCCAGCGCGCTGCCTGAGAGGTTTTGCTCCCTTCGGGTGCGATGCAGGCCGATGGCCAGCCGGTGCGCCTCATCGCGGATCTTTTGCAGAAAAAAGAGCAGTTTTGAGGTGCGCTCCAATACGATCGGGTCTTGTTGGCCCGGCAGGAAAATGCGCTCTCTCGAGAGCCCTTTGTCATGACGCGCCATTTCTTTGGCTATCCCGATTACCTCAATATTTACGATCTCCATTTTTTTTAGTACGCGCAGGGCGGCATTCAGCTGATGCTTCCCTCCGTCGACGATGAGCAGATCGCAAGGGTCGGCAAGCGTGCGGGTAAAATGGCGCTCTAGCGCATGCTCCATAGAGGGCGTGTCGCCCGTTATGTGGGGCGGAATGTTGAAAAAGCGGGTTTTGGCCTTCTCTCTTTTTGCATTGGTGAAGGCGGCGATGGCGGCTGTTGTCTCTTTGCCCTGTGTTGTTGAAATATCAATGCATTCGATCCGCTTGGGGTAGCGCTTTAGCCCTAAGCGCTTTTGCAGCTGCAAGAGGAGCTCTTCATTGGCCTGTTGGCAGTTTTGCTCCTTAAAAAAATAGGCTTTGGCATTTGCTTCAGCCATTTTGATCAGTTGTAATTTCTCGCCTCTGGAAGGGGTGACTAACTTGATGTGGGAGGGAATTATTTGCTTAGCGGCGGAAGAGATTTTTTGCGGCAGCAAAATCTCTTTAACATGGGGATGCAGCTGCGAGTAATGCTGGCAAATAAAAGCTTCCAGTATTGTGGTTTTTTCATCGATTACATCGTTAAAGCTAAAGCCTGTTGAACCGACAAGCTTGCCCTCTTCAAAGTGCAATTTGACAATCGCCGCCCGGGATTTTTCCAAAAAGAGGCCGATGGCATCGCAGTTTTTGGCCGCCAGGTTGTCGACATGCTGCACTTCGGTTACATGCCGGATCTGTTCGATTTGCTTATGCAAAGCGGCGGCTTTTTCATACTCCATGCGGCCGGAAGCTCTTTTCATGGCCGCTTTAAGCGCTTTTATCACCGTTTTATTTTGCCCTTTTAACAGGCCGGCGGCCGATTGGACAGCCTCTTTATATTCATCCGGCGAACACTTGCCGCAGCAGGGACCCAGACAGCGGCCCATTTCATAAAGGATGCAGGGGCGCGTGCGGTTTCTAAATTCAGCATCGGAGCACTGCCGCAGGGGAAAGAGCCGTAAAATCAGGTGCAGGGTCTGTTTGGCGGCCAGCGCGTTGGTATATGGGCCGAAATAGGGTTCTTTGATGTTTTTGGCGCGGATCTGCTCCAGTTTGGGCCAGGCACCAATCGAAAGACGGATGCAAATGTAAGTTTTATCGTCTTTGAGCAGAATGTTATATTTGGGATGGTGTTTTTTGATCAGGTTGTTTTCTAGAATGAGCGCCTCTTTTTCCGAGGAGACGACAATGGTCTCGATGCTCTCCACCTGCGGCATTAATAATCCGATGGTCGGTCGCTCGTTTTGGTCTTTATTAAAATATTGCTTGAGGCGGGCGCGCAGGTTTTTCGCCTTGCCGACATAGAGCACCCTCTTTTTCTTGTCCAGCATCATGTAGACGCCGCTTTCCTCGGGAAAAGTTTTTAACTCGTCGCTGTACATTTTGAAACCCGATTTCTTCAAGTTTTTGATCTTCTTAGACTTGCCGTTTTCGGGAATGGCCTTGTTCAGGCCTATCCGGAAAGCGGCAAGTCTAATAAAATCAAGATCTTATTGAACTCGAGGTTTGAAACCGTACAACGACGAGTTTAACAGCGATGCATCAAACATAGTTATCCGTTTTAGGAAAAATATAACTCGCCATGCCTCTTTGCTCAAGGAGAAAGAAAATGCGCCGAAATCGTGTGAATTTTATTTTTCAAAAAATTAATATCATAATAATTTTGCAGCGTGTTTTGAACAAATTTTAACACTTCTTTGTTCTTTTCTGCGAAAGGGATAGTTGGAGTGCTCAGCATGCGCAAAAGCGGCTGGTTTTGCTTGAGTTTGTTAACAACCATAGCATCGGCTGTCATGTAGTCCAGAAGGGTTGTGTGAACCGCTTTAGTAGCGCCGATTTCGCCGATGCATGTTTTTATTGCCGCCCGTTGCTTGTCCGTAAGCTTTTTATCATTTGATAATCTGGACATATAGGTCAATATGCGGTTGAAATTACCCGGAAACTCTCCGATTTTAATGCCCGTTATCGCCGAGGTGTTTAAACCATTGGCTGACAACGCTTCAGTGGCGCGTTTTTGGGCGGTTTTAAACAACATGTGATTATATTGCTGCGCGGATGGAGGACGCTTTGTTAAAAACGGAAGAATAGCCGCCAGACCAAAAACACCTTCCGCCAGCGTACTGATTATGCCGAAGCAATCGGTAAATGGCGTGGCGATGCCCATTATTGATAGCGAATCCCAGTAGGGATAGACATAATCTATTGAAAATTGGAGTCCGGACCGGGTAAAATTATCCGGGTCGGCAACATAGGTGGTATATCCCTTGGTTTTGGGATTAATTGTCAGAAGCAGGTTGGCTGACTTGACATCGCGATGTACATCTCCTTGTTGATGCACCAAGCTTAATGTGGAAGCGGCTTCTTCCGTCGCATCGAAAAGATCTTTGGTTGTAAAATCAAGAAGTTTGCTATGGCCAAGGTCTTGCGGTATTTCATGGGGATGCTCTATCGCGTAAAATAGATCGCAGTTATACCACTTTTGCCGCATTTCCAAAACTTTTAGATCTTCCGGCCGCATCGCTTTTCTAAAGGCGGGATGCTGGCCGGGGATTGCGAGTTTGTCCCGCTTGGTCAATTGTATCTCTTCCCTGGGTAATTGGGCAAGTTTGACATCAGAGGAGAGCTGGGTTAATATCCACTCCTGAATGGTTGCCATTTTTCCGTTGATGCTCTCAATTTCTGAAGCTTGATCTTCCCATGCGATTTTAGCCTTGCTATTTTTTAATTTAGTTTCCAGCTGTTGCTGCAGCCTGCTTCCGGATATGACATTTTCGATGTTTTGTTCGCCATGAACGCGGACCAAAGCGGAGGGCATTGCTGTAAGTTTTGTCGCGTCTTCAATCGGCACTTCAATTAAAATCGCTTTTTTAACTTTTTTAAATGTGCCTTTGCCCAATAAAGCAGCAGGTCCGGTCATTATGATATGCGCATAGATTTTTTGCTCTGTAGTGTTCCATTCCAAATTTACGCTGAACGGTATGAATTTTTCAGTTTTCGTTACCTCTCCCTTGCTATTTATTTGATAATCCACAAAGGTATCCTTGTTTTTGAAAAGCCGCTTTCGCACATTATGGTTTGGCCATAATTTGGGTGGACGCGACAGGTAGCGTCGAATTTTGAGCGCGACGGATTTAGAGATGTCGGCGAGTCTTTCATCAGGTATCAGGTTGGGGCAGTTCTCTTTAATGGCTCGTTCAATACGGCTGGGCTGTAACTGCCGCTTTTGCGTCATATGCCGACGAAAATGTTTTTGCAAGGTAAGGGCGGCCCGGTCTTCGATTTCAGACCGCTCATTTAATGTGCGAGATTCCGTTTCCGGGGCTTTCTCTTTTTCGGATATGTACTGATCCGCCATATCCAAAACTTTTTTACAGGCGGAAAGTTGATTGCGCCGAGCTTCATTGTCGCCCAGAATGGAATCAAGTTTTGTAAATTGCTTTAAAACCGTATCGGCAGCTTTCAATTCTTCTTTGACTATGTTTTTTTGTGGATTGATCCGGACGATGTATTCCGCAAATTTCTGAAAACTGGAATTTAAGTCGTCGGCCGTCAGGTCTTTTTGGGAAATTGAATGTTGTATTGCGCTGAGCTTGGCGCTGTCAATTTTAGTCATAATTACACCGGGTTTTATTTTCTGTGTAATTATAATTTATTTAAGACGCAACAAGAAAAGTGTGTTTTATGGCAGATATACCCAAGAAAATTCAAAAGTTAATCTGAATCAAAAAAAACAGGATAGAACTAAAATGGCAATTTTTCTTCTGCCAACTCTTCGTTGAACTCTATACTCAAACAACCTCAAAATTTGGATTTTCGGCGGCTTCAAAGCATCGCAATTCGTCGATCTTAACCGACTTAATATTAATAATATTAAGTCGGTTAAGATCGACGAATTGCGATGCTTTGAAGCCGCCGAAAATCCAAATTTTGAATTCATTTCGGTATAAGGTCAGCGCTGTATCTTCCAACTACCGCGCCTCTGAATTTTACTTCAAAAAGCTTTTCGATCTCGAACTGTAACCTACTTATAAACCGTTCCAGGAATCCAAGCCCCAGCTCTTTCATTACCACAAAGCAACACCCTAAAATGTCTCTCGTCAATGCAGAATAAGGTAAATATTCTTCTTCATCCTGCATATCATGCATATCTTCTCATATCCTGTTTTTCTTCGGTGTTCATCATGCCCTTGCTCCAATGGGACTGAATTTATCCCTCACTCGAGCCCTCAATGTTTGGCCTAGTGTCTGGTTGCAAAAATTCGTGATATTATTTACGCCCTGATTTTTCTATGA
>CAZCPS010000012.1:0-8185 GCA_964499895.1 uncultured bacterium
ATGCGTGAACATGAGAAAATCCTGCATCAATTAAATCCGGAAACATTATTCCAAGTTTACAAATTTTTCCTCTTCTATGATTTTTCCAATTTTTTAAATTATAGATCCCGTCGGTTGGCGCACCCCTCCAAACTAATTTAGGGATTTTGCTTTCCCATACCAAGTTGCAGTCATAATTAATTGTCGTTGCCATTTTTTGCCATTGAGAATTCGGCGTATGTGTATAACTATCAACAAAATATAGGCCTTGTGAAACCAGTTTGTCTTTTGAAGATGTGAAAATTGGCCCGCCCCCAACGAGTGCGTTAGCAATCCCGTCGTATTCAAAATAGAGAAAATCTACATCGGGAAGTCCATAGGATTCTATTAGATATAGAACCATTTCCCAAGCGGCGCCTTTTAAACCTTGCAGGTTATAAGCCCGATTATCAATGACTTTGATTCGAGCAATCGGCGCGGCTGATGTTTTTGTTTTTTCGATACTATCGAGTGAAATGCCATTTGCAAAAGTCTGAAAATTAGATTCAATCAATGAATTCATCCAGTCAAACTTTGGATCATGCGGATTTTCCAACGAAAAAAGTTTTGGGAAATTCAATAATAAAAAGAAAAGAAAGATGAATGATCGTAGCATTTAACAGCTCCTAATTTAGCGACCGGTTTTTGATGGTTTAGTAAATTTACGGCCAAGGTTTACGGTAATGAAGGGGTAAATGTTTGGAGGCTTGCGTATTTGACCAAGGCTTTGTAGCAATAAATTGCCACATGTTCCGGCATCAGATGGCTTAAAGCAAATTCCCTTGCGTTTTGGGCGATTTGTTTTGCTTCTTCATCATGAGACTCGTAGTACCTTAACTTTTGCATGAGGTCTGAAAAGTCTGATTCGATTTCTACATAATGGATTCCGGGGATCATAGCTCCATGAAACCACATGCCAAAGTTCCCTTTATGTTTGAATACTAAAGAATTAGACAGCAGTCTCCACTGTTCGCCCGGATAAGTATTAAAAGCTCCATCAATAATAATTTGATATTTAAAGGCTACCTGTTCAGGAATCGTCAGCCAGCCCTTTACCGGACATGTTTTTATAAATTGTTTATATTCGCCTTTACGCTGCACATTCCATGCGTGAACATGAGAAAATCCTGCATCAATTAAATCCGGAAACATTATTCCAAGATTGCAAATTTTTCCTCTTCTATAATTTTTCCAGTTTTCTAAATTATACATTCCGTCGGTTGGCGCACCCCTCCAAACTAATTTAGGAATTTTGCATTCCCATATCAAGTTGCAGTCAGAATTAATAGTCTTTGCCATTTTTTGCCATTGGGTATTCGGCATATGTGTATACCAATCAAGAAAATAGAGGCCTTGAGAAACCCCTTTGTTTTTTGAGGGTGTAAAAATTGGTCCGCCTCCAAGGAGTTTGCTGCCTATCCCATCATGCTGATAATAGAGAAAATCTACATCGGGAAGTCCATAGGATTCTATTAGATATTGGACCATTTCCCAAGCAGCGCCTTTTAAACCTTGCAGGTTATAAGCCTGATTATCAATTACTTTGATTCGAGCAAGCGAGGGGGCTGATTTTTTTGTTTTTTCGATACTGTCGAGCGAAATGCCTTTTGCAAAGGGTTTGAAATTTGTTTCAATCAATGAATTCATCCAGTCAAATTTTGGATCATGCGGATTTTCCAATGAAAAAAGTTTTGGAAAATTCAATAAGAAAAAGAAAAGAAGGATGAATGAACGCAACATTTAACAGCTCCTAATTTAGCGACCGGTTTTTGATGGTTTGGCAAAATTAAAAAAAAATATAATATATATCGCTGTCAAAGTAAGCAAGTGAATTTTTAATATTGACAAAGCGCAGACTGCGGTTTCAGGCTTGGGCGATAAATGAAGCTTGGAAAAGAGATATGCGAAGTAGCTTGGCGATTATTGCTTTATTCAAACGCTTGGAGTTTGACATTTTATGAAGAATGCTATGAATGGTGTATTTTACCAGGCTTTTAAATATTGAATGTTGGTATTGACCTTGAATTTGGCAGCTTAGATCGCGTTGAAAAGTTTTTCTGGGGCAAGAAAACTTGTCAGACCAATAAAACTCAATATTTTTAAATCCGGCAGAGAGGAGCATGTTGTAATATTCCGAGAAGTAATATATATGTTCGTTGCCACCGTAATGACCTATTTTAACGGGGTTTTCTATCAACTGCCGACAAAACCATTGCTTCGATCTATAGAACTTTAGAATGGGTTCATTGATTAATATTAGTCCGCCCGGCTTTAATATTTTTTTAATATTTGATAAGGCCCTTAAGGGATCGTCGCAATGATGCAGGCTGGAAAAAAACAAACAACCGTCGATCAATGGTAGAGACAACTTGTCCAGTTCCTCTCCGGTGCACATATAAGTATGTATTGGCAGCTGCAGGTTTTTAGCAGACATATTTAATGCTTCGCAGCGGCTTTCGGCGGGTTCAACACTATGAATACTATGACCTAGCGAAGCCAGGTAAATAGAGGTTTCTCCAAAACCGCATCCCACATCAAGTATTACGCTGCGCGGGGGTAGCATGGAATGCAGTACATTTGCGGCGCCTTGATAAGCGCCGCTATGATTGTGCGTTTCAAATTGTTCTAAGGATTGATAAATAGTCGGATTCTCATCTCTGAGGTGATCAAGTTCAATCAGTAATCCTTTTGAGGGGGTAAAATTAACTTTTTCTAATGTCATAAATTGTCTTTTTGGGGTGAATGTATACCGAAACAACCTGAAGAATCGGATTTTCGGCGGCTACACTTTCTCCAGTTTTGCATATTTACCAACTAGCGTTTTATGCTCTTTTTCATTTTGAAAAAAGATGTCATAGGTGGTGCCAAAGGTAGTGCTGTAGATTTTTTTAATGATCCCGATACCGAATCTTTCATGGCGGACCTTGGCTTCCAGCGCGAAGGCGGCCTTTTCTTCTTTGACCGGCGCAAAGGTTTTTATGGGCGCGGTATAAATGGCGGGTAAGGCTCCTTCAAGGTATTCGCCGGGGATCTCTTTTAAAAAGCGCGAGGGGCTGCACATACGCGTGGTGCCAAACAAAAATCGGGTGGCGGCTGTTAAAAGGTAGAGCTTCTTTTTAGCCCTTGTGATGCCAACATAGCAGAGGCGCCGCTCTTCTTCGATATCGGCAGCCCGGTTCAGGTAGCCGCCATGCGGAAAAAGCCCCTCCTCCATGCCGGTCATAAAGACGACATTAAACTCCAGTCCTTTACTATTATGCAAGGTCATCAGTTTAACGGTGCTGCCGCTTTTATCCTCTTCTGCCGAGGTCATTAAAGAAAGCTCTTCCAGAAAAGTCTGCAGGGCCGGTTTGTCCTCTTCCGATTCAAACTCAGAGGCCTTGGCAATCAGCTGGCTAATGTTTTCCTCGCGGTCTTCACGGGTCTCCGGCTCCTCTTTTAAATATTCCAGGTAGCGAAAGCGCAAGATAGTCTCTTCCAGAAGCTGTTCCATGAGGACGCCCTCTTTGACCATGGCTCTCAGACTTAAAATGTTGCTGCTAAAATTTTTGAGAGCCTCTTTTTGCTTGGCGGAGAGTGGTAAGTCGTTGCTTTGGGCGGCTTCGATGACAGGAAGCCTGTTTTGTTCGGCAAAGAGGCGTAGCTTGTCTTGTGCGGCCGGTCCGATGCCTCTTTTAGGTAAATTGATTACCCGCTCAAAGGCTATCATGTCATCTCCGTTCTGCAAAAGTCGTAAAAAGGAGAGGATATCTTTGATTTCGCGTCTTTGATAGAACGAAATGCCGCCATAAATTACATAGGGAATTTTGTGTCTTAAGAGCATATCTTCAAAAAGCCGCGATTGGGCGTTGGTTCGGTAAAAAATCGCCGTCTCATGCCATGGATATCCGCAGTTTTTAAGCGCTTCCGCTACCAGATAGGCTTCTTCTCTTTCGGTCTCAGCCTCCAGGAGAGAAATTTTATCCCCCTCTTCCAGCGCGCTCCAGAGCTCTTTCTTATAGCGGTTGGGGTTATGGGTGATCAGAGCATTGGCTGCTTTTAGGATGTTATTCGTGCTGCGATAGTTGCGCTCAAGCGTAATGGTCTTGCCGGAAGGAAAATCAGTGTCAAAATTGAGGATATTTTGATATTTGGCGCCGCGCCAGGCGTAAATTGACTGGTCCGGATCGCCGACCGCGCAAATATTTTGGTGCTTGGCGACAAGAATTTTAGCCAGCCGGTATTGCGCCATGTTGGTATCCTGATATTCATCAATCAACACAAACTGCCATCTGTCCTGATAGCTTTTTTGGATAGCGGGGAAATTTTCAAGCAGTTTCACCGTTAAAAACAGCAGGTCGTCAAAATCAAGCGCGTTATATTCCTTGAGCTTGCTTTGATAAAGGGGATAGATCTGTAAAAAGAGCTGTTCTTCTTTATCTTTATTATCGGCTTTTGCTTCCGCAGGGCTTACCAAATCGTTTTTCGCTCCGGAAATGCGGCCCTTGATTTTTTTTGCCATCGATTTATCTTCTTTAATGCCGGAAAGGGCAAAACAGTTTTTAATCAGACAAAGGCTGTCGTTTTCATCATAAATGACAAAATCGCTTTTATAGCCCATGGCGGCAATCGACTCGCGCAGGATTTTTGCGCCCAGACTATGGAATGTACAGGTCAATACAAAAGTCTTCGCCTGCTTGATCACGCGCTCGCGCATCTCGCCGGCCGCTTTATTAGTAAAGGTGACCGCCAGAATTTGCGTTGGCGAAACCCCTTGCTCAATCAGACGCGCTATGCGCTGCGTTACGACGGAAGTTTTGCCGCTGCCGGCGCCGGCCAGCACCAAAAGCGGTCCATATTTATGATCAATAGCAATCTGTTGCATGGGGTTGTTTATTATCATTTATTATCCTTATTAGTTTAACGGCTTGCGCAGTTCCCCTTCGCGGAAACCCAGATGGCCGTAGTAATGGTAATCATAAGAAATCGTGTTTTCGAGCAAATACTTGGGCAGCTCAAATCTGCCGTTGGAGAGCACCGGCGAGTCGTTGACGGTGCAGGCGCCCTCTGCCGCCGCGTCTTTTAACGGGCCGCAAGCCGACGAAACTTGCCGCAGCTCTTTTATTTTCCCTAGCCGTACGCGAGCGAGAAATTCCTGCTCGCTCTCCTTGACATGATGCAAACAGGGCAATTCATAGAGCCAGTCGCTATTGGAGGCGTCCCAGCTAACCTCCAGCGGCGTGCCGCAGGTGAGCGCAGCCGCACAGGCGCGCAGCCCCTCAAACAAGTGCGGATTTTCCAACCGCAGAGTCATCTGTTTTTTCGGCAGATAGCGGAAAATATTGTCCTGGCCGATGATTTTGGTCGGATCGCGGCCCAGTTTAAGCCTCTTCCACCAGAACGCGTAATTGGCGGCGCTCGCATACCATATACCCAGCTGCTCGGCTGACAGATCCATTTTTTCCAGGAAGGCGCTTAAGTTATTGACCCTCATATTAATGGGCATTTTTTCTTTGGGCAGGCCGTTTTGCGCCAGTTTCAAAAAGTGTAAAATAAAATTGGGGCCGCCAATTTTGTAGGCGGGGCCAAAGCTGCTGCTTTTAATGCCGCCAAACGGCTGCCGGCGAATAAAGATGTCGGTTGTCGGCCGGTTGATAAACAGCATGCCCGATTCCATGCGATCCAGAAAGAGAGTGTGTTCGCGGCGGTCCAGACTGTGCAATACCGTAATTAATCCATAAGGCGAACTGCCGGCCAGATCGAGCGCTTCCTTAAAGTCGGAGACGCGCATAAGACCCAAAAGAGGACCGGCCAAAATCGTATTGTGGGTGAAACTGCCCGGACGGACGCCCATTTTGATGCCCGGCGACCACAGGTTGGGAATGTCCGGATCGGCTTTGGGCTCAAGCAGCCACTCTTCGCCCTTTTCCAAAGAGGTAAGCGCTCTCAGTAAATTTTCATCCGGTTTATGCAGCAGCGGCGGCACATATGTTTGCAGATCCTGCGGCAGGCCGGTTTTGATGGACTCCGCTGCATCGCGCAGCCGGTTGTAAAAGGCGGGATCATCATATACTTCATCTTCGATAATCGCTAAAGAGATCGCCGAATTCTTTTGACCGGCATACTGGAAGGCCGAAGCTACCAAATCGGCAACGGCCATCTCGCGATCGGCCATGGCCGTTATGATCATAGCATTCTTGCCGTCGCAAAAGGCGCTGATTTTCAAGTGCGGCGCGCTTTTAATTAATTTACTTCCCGTCCGGCTTCGTCCGGAAAATAGCGCGGAATCAATTCGTTTGTCGGCAATCAGGACCTCTTCCACCAGATCATTGCCGCAGGGAGTAAATTGTACCAGGTTTTTAGGCCAGGCGGCCTCATGCAGCAGGGTGATTAAAAGCCGCGAGGTGAGCAGCGCTTGCGGCGACGGCTTAAAAATAATACTGTTGCCGGTTAGCATCGCCGCGGTTATCGCGCCAAGCGGCATGCTGCAGGAAAAGCCCGGCGAGGCGATGATTAGCACGACCCCATCGGGAGATAGCGTAATGTCTTGAACCTGACTGATTTTATTCAGCCGCAATCTATAATATTCAATCGCGTCAATAGACTTGCATACCTCGGCGTCGGCGTCGGCTACCGTTTTAGCTCCGTCAAGCAGCATGGCGGCTATTAGCTGGTCCCGCTTTTCACGAAGAACTTGCGCCAGTCGTTTTGCCAGGATGCAGCACTCTTGCGGCAAAAGCCGGTTTTCCGGTTGGCTCTGCAGCGCGGCGGCGGTAATGGCGGCTCTAAGCTGTTTGGCATTGGCGAGGGAGCATAAATAGGTTTTATGCAAAGCTGCCGGACAGTTGTTTATCTGCTGATCGGTATGAAGCTCTTCTCCATTAATAACTAATGGAATGGGAGCGAGTTCAATATTATCCAGCCGCGCTATGATCTCTTTTGCCCACTCCCGATTGTGCTTGCGGGTAAAATCGGTGGGTTGCTCATTTTCAAAGATATCCAGGTTGGGCTCAAGCGGCTTTTCATAACGGTTTTGGGGGCGCCGTGATTCGGATGGCACGCTTTTTTGAAGATCGAAACTTTGTGAAAAGAGCTGTTCCTGCTCGATCCAATGCGGCGTTCCCGGCTGCATATCCCAAGAGTATTTGAGAAAATTATCCAGTCCGATAACCTCGTCCATGCGGCGGGTAACATAGGGCAGCGCGTTGATAAACTCATGTTTGGCGACAATGGGCGTATAGAGAGTGATGCTACTATTCGATAGAGTTTCAATTACTCGTCTTAGATGCGCCGCTTTTCCCTCAAACATCGCAAAATCAAAATAGGCGTCAATATCATTTTCGGCGCGCAAAAGCAGCGCGAAGGCGAGATCAAAAATGTTATGGGTTGCGATCGCAATATGCGCCGCCCTGGCATTTTGAGGCAGCGCGGCCGTCGATAGCATGCGCTTAAAATTGGCGTCGGTTTGCATTTTAGTTAAAAAATGGGGCTGCGGATGGCCAAAACGCGAGGCTCTGACTTGCTCCGCCGCCATAAAAGCCCCTTTGACATAGCAGATTTTAATCGGCGCGCTGCCGCAGCTTTGGCGTTTTTGAGCCCAGGCGAGCAACTCTTGCTGGGTAGCGAAAGCCTCCGGCAGATAGGCTTGCAGGGAAATGCCGGCGGAAATATCAAAAAATTCCGGCCGGTCAAGCACCGCCATAAAGGCCTGCGCGGTTAATTCCAAATCCTCATATTCGTTGGTTTCAAAATTGACGAATTTGGGTGCGCCTCTATCCGGATTGTCTTTGGCGGCCTGCAGGATCTCGCGGAAGCTTTTAGTGATTTTAGTAAATGTCTGATCCCATGAACAAAGATTGGCGCGGTCAAAAGAGAGCAGTAAGGTTTTAACCGAAATAGCCTCAATTAAAGGGTTTTGCAAATCATAGAGGTAGGATCTTAGCTGGTTGTTGGCCTCAATATTTCCGCTAATATGTTCCGAAACATGAAAGATAAGTGGCCGGCAGCCTTCAGCTTTGCGCGCCAGGATGTGCTTGCTGAATTCCTCTTTTTCCGCAGGAATAATGATCGGCAACATAGCCTCTTTCAAGTTTTTTTTCAGCAAATAGACGCACAAACCCGGCAGATGCGTGCCAAATGCCTTAAAAAGAAAAAAGAGGAAGCGGTGCCGCCAATGAATGTCGCCGGG
>CAZCPS010000012.1:8195-13669 GCA_964499895.1 uncultured bacterium
TAGAGCAAATGCACCAGCTGGTCTGCTACCCGTTTCGGGTTTTCGCTGTGGAAGCATTGCGAAGCCATACTTAAGATAAAAGCTTTGTTATTGATGTTCTGTGTTAGCCTATAGAAACTCATTTGCGCCTGTTTTTCACCGGGCGTCTTAAGCCGGTTGGCTTCCAGTAAAATAAGCGTAGAGAGATTAATCGTGTTTTGCTTAAGCCCTTGAGGCGTTTGCGGTTTGCCTCGCGCTTTGTCTATGATTTCAAACGCTTCCGGTAAATAGCTGAATTCTTTTGTTTTTTGCGTCATAGCCAAGTTTCTTTGAAAAATGATTCAATAATACTCTTTTGACCTTTATACTAAAACTTTTTGAATCCTCAAGAGCGATTATATGCGTTTTTTAGCAATTTTCTTATGGTTTTTGGTGTTTTCCAAGGCTTTTTGCGTAGACCCGGGCGTAGATGTTTTTTTCAATGAAGGTTTCGTAAAAGAGCTTAAAGGTTTAAGAGTCGCCGTGCTGACCAACCAAAGCGGTGTGGACAAAAATCTGACGCCAACGGCGGAGCGCTTCAAACGGGAGGCCAAAGATTTTACCGTTATGGCTTTTTTTACTCCCGAACATGGACTGAACGGCAGCTATTACGCCGGAAGCAAGGTCGAAGACGGCAAAGATAAAGAGGGTATTCCTGTTTATAGCCTGCATGGCAACTTGCGCCGGCCGACTGCCGAGATGCTCTCTTGCATCGATGTGATCGTTTATGATATTCAGAGCATCGGCAATCGTCCCTATACCTATATTAGTACGCTCTGTTATGTGATGGAGGAAGCTGCCAAAAGGAACATTAAAGTAATTGTCTTGGACCGGCCCAATCCGCTTGGCGGCCTGATCGTGGACGGCCCGATGCTGGATCCGGCCATCCGCTCGTTTATCGGTTATATCAATATTCCTTATTGCCATGGTATGACGATCGGGGAGATTGCCCGATTTTTCAACGCCGAATACAAAGTCGGCTGCAATTTGCAAGTTATTCCAATGCGCGGATGGGAACGGCGGATGAGTTTTGGTGATACGGGACTTGCCTGGGTGCCGCCCAGCCCCAATATTCCGGAGTCCGATACGCCCTTTTTTTGCCTGTCAACCGGACTTATAGGCGAGCTTTCGCTTGTTAATATCGGCATCGGCTATACGCAACCTTTCAAGTTGGTCGGCGCTCCATGGATTGATGCCGAGGCCTTCGCTCTTGCGCTGAACCGGCAAAAATTGCCCGGCGTCCATTTCCTGCCATATCATTTCCGCCCTTTCTATGGCCTCTATCAGGGCGAAGATTGCCACGGTATCAAGATTATCATCGCCAATAAAAAAGTTTATCGTCCCGCTTCCGTGCAATTTTTAATTATGGGTATGCTCAAAAGCCTCTATCCCCGTGAGGTGAAAGAGCGGCTGACTCAAAACTCCGCCTCTATCGATCTTTTTATTAAAGCGTGCGGTACGGCTAAAATTTTGCAGATTTGGCAAAGCGAAAGGTATCCCGCATGGAAGCTTTTAAGGGTGGACGCGGCGGAAAGGGCGGCCTTTATGATGAAACGCCAAAAATATTTAATTCCGGAATATGCCGGCAATAATTAGCACACAGTAAGCTTTTGTGCTAATTTCAGGGTTGACGGAAAATTCACTTCTCGCATATTCTTGAACTCTTAAAAAATAAGGAGAACCATAAGATGGCAAAAATGTTGCAATTCGATGAAATGGCCAAAAAATCCATGTTAAAAGGGGTTGCTGCCCTGGCAAAAGCAGTCAAGGTTACTTTGGGTCCCAAGGGGCGCAATGTCGTCATCGGCACGGAATATGGCACGCCGATTTCCACGAAGGATGGCGTCACGGTTGCCAAGGAAGTGGTTTTGAAAGAAAAGTTTGAAAATATGGGCGCCTCTCTTGTGAAAGAAGCGGCCATGAAGACGGCCGATGTGGCCGGCGACGGCACGACAACGGCGATCGTGCTTGCCGAAGCCATCTTTCGCGAAGGCGTAAAAAATGTAAGCGCAGGCGCCTGTCCCATGAGTGTAAAGGCGGGCATTGATAAAAGCGTGGCAATCGTTATAAAAGAGCTGAACGCTCTGGCTAGGCCGGTCAAAACGCAAGCTGAAATTGAACAGATCGCCACCATTTCCGCCAATAATGACCCCCAAATCGGCGCCATTATCGGCGAAGCGATGCAAAAAGTGGGCCGCAATGGCATTGTGACCATGGGCGAAGCTAAAAGCATCGAAACAACGCTGGAAGTTGTCGAAGGTTTGCAGTTTGACAAGGGCTATGTTTCGCCCTATTTTGTGACTAATCCCGAGAAAATGCTTGCTGAATTGGACAATGTCCGCATTTTGATAACCGATAAAAAAATCTCTTCGGCCAAAGATATTGTTTCGATTTTGGAAAAAGTGGCGGAGCAGGCTGCCGGCCCCTTATTGATCATTGCCGATGATATTGACTCCGAAGGCTTGGCGACGCTGGTTTTGAACAAACTCAAGGCGGGTGTGGCTGTGTGCGGTGTAAAGTCGCCCAAGTATGGCGACCGGCGCAAAGCCGTCCTGGAAGATATTGCCATATTAACCAATGCTACCGTGGTTACGGAAGATGTGGGCTTGAAACTGGATGAAGCGGATCTGCAGGTGCTCGGGTATGCCGGCAAGGTTAAAGTCTCAAAGGAAAACACCACAATTATTGATGGTAAAGGCGATCCTAAAAAGCTGCAGGCGCGCATTGCGCAGATTAAAGCGGAACTTTCCTCCTCTACTTCCGATTATGACAAGGAAAAACTTGAAAAACGGCTAGCCATGCTTTCCGGCGGCGTAGCCGTCATTAATATTGGCGCGGCGACCGAAGCGGAGATGAAGGAGAAAAAGGCTCGAGTTGAAGATGCTCTGCATGCTACTCGCGCGGCGGCTCTTGAAGGAATCGTACCCGGCGGCGGCGTCGCTCTTTTGCGGGCGGTTAAAGCTCTTGATAAACTCAAATTGAAAGGCGACGAACTGATCGGTCTAAACATTGTCCGCAAAGCTTGCTTTGCTCCGGCGATAGCAATCGCTGCCAATGGCGGACGGCAGGGCGATATTATTGCCGAGAAAATTTTTGAGGGCGAAGGTGCTTTTGGCTATAACAGCCTTACCGATGCTTTTCAAGACTTGGTGGAAAATGGCGTGATTGATCCGGTTTTAGTGGTCAAAAACGCATTGGTAAACGCAGCCTCGATTGCGGGATTGCTGATTACCGTAGCTGTGCTGATTGCCGATAAGCCCAAACCAAAATCAGCAGCTCCGGCCATAGACCCATCGATGATGGGCGGCATGGGCGGCATGGGTGGCATGGGCGGTATGGGCGGAATGATGTAGTCTTTGCTACCTTGAGCGCCAAAATCTGGGTAAAAATAGCAGGAGGACGGCGAAGAATTCCAGACGGCCCAGCAGCATGAGCAGGATTGAGAGGATTTTGCCGAAGACCGGTAAAATGTTGAATGAGCCGGTAGGTCCTGCCGCGCGAAAGGCCATGCCGATGTTATTCATCATGCAGGCGACAATGCCTAGCGAGCTTTCCGGATCGATGCCATTATAAATTAGCGACAATGAGGAAGCCACGGCAAAAAAGAGGGCGATGCAAAAAAAGACGAGAACGGTCATCGCCGTTTTATAGTCGATTTCCCGAGAGCCGATTTTTAGTTTGCGCACTACTTCCGGTTCAAAAATCTGCTCGATCTTGTGCATGATAATATGGTAAAGAATATAAAAACGAGAAGACTTGATACCGCCGCTGGTAGATCCGGACATGCCGCCGACAAACATCATGACGAGCATAATCACCTGTGACGAATAAGGCCAGATGTCGTAGTCGCGCGTGGAAAAACCGGTGGATGTTTGCGCGGAAACGCTTTGAAAAAAACCTTCGCGCAGAGCGGATGAGACGGTGTAGGTTTGCTCGGCATTATTTTGGATAATAGGCCCTGCCTGCATCAGGCTGCCGCTGACCGCCAACCCGGCGACTAAAATAATTCCGATAAAAAAGATAAAGTCCGGATCTTTAATGGCGTTGAACTTGCGCCGCAGCAGGTTGAAATATAGTGAAAAGTTAATGGCGCCCATGATCATGAAAATAATAATGATCCATTCGGTATTGGCGTTATTATAGGCGCCAATGCTGGCGTTTTTGACGGTAAATCCGCCGCCTGAAAGGGTGGAGAAGGTGATGCAGAAGGCGTCAAAGAGCGTCAGCTTGGCGTTTGTCCAGATTAAAAGCACGATTTCGATAATTGTCAGACCCAAGTATAATTTCCAAAGAATGGAGGCTGTCTCTTTGATGCGCGGCGTGATCGTATCTTTGGTGGGTCCCGGGATTTCCGTTTGATAGAGCGATTTTCCGCCGGCAGTCAGCGAGGGCAGTACGGCCAAAAAGAGGACAACAATACCCATGCCGCCGATCCATTGCAGAAAACTGCGCCAAAATAAAATGGCTTTGTTCACCGCTTCTACGCCTGAAAATTCAATTGCGCCGGTTGCGGCATTGCGAACCGGATCGATCGTGCCCATAAAAGTGTAAGTTTTGCCCGGAACATGATAGTTGGCGACAGTCGAGGGGATTTCGATCATGGTGCCCGGCTGATATTCTTTGGGAGCCATTAAGGAGGCGCCCGTTGTGGTTAATCCGGACATGGCCTCAAAATAGGCGTCGAGGGGATTGTTAAGCGTTCCTGATAAATAAAAGGGCAGGCCTCCAATCAAGGCTGAAACGGCCCAAATCAGCACAACCAATAAAATGCTCTCGCGGCGATGCAGGCTGCCGTTTGTTTTTTTTCCCATATGGCAAAAGAAGAGGCCCAGCAAACCGGAAATAATAATTGTGAAAAAAAAGCCCGGAGCCGACGGCGGAAAGGGGTCTTTTTCGACAAACTGGTAATAGAGCGCCAAAATGAGCGGAATAAACAGCAGCAGCGAGAAATATAGAACATATTTGCCAAGGACGCGAAAAATTTCTCTATATTGCACTTACTGGCTCTCCTTACTAGAAAATGGTTTGCAGTTCATGCAAATGTTCCGGGCTGGTGATTAAGATGATCGTATCATGTGGCGAGATAATCTTGTTGCCTTTACCAATCATGATTTTACCGTGGTTTTCGATAGCGGCGATTAGGAGTTTTTTCGGCAGCCGTGAACTGAGCTCAGCTATCGGTATGCCGACCAGCTCAGAATTTGGAGAAACTTTAATTTCCAAAACCCGCGCCATGTTGTCGCAAAGCGAAGCGACCGAGATCACCGATTCGGCATGAATCAAAGAGAGAATACGATTGGCGATATTTACTTTTTCAGATACGGAGCTCAAGATGTTTTGTTCCCGCAGTACCGGTCCGAGGTTGATGTCTGAAATTAAGGTGATGATTTTTTTGGCGCCCGCTTTTTTGCCGAGCAGCGAAATCATAAAGTTTTTCTCATCGCGGGTGGTGCAGA
>CAZCPS010000013.1:0-13665 GCA_964499895.1 uncultured bacterium
GCCCAACAAATGTAAGATAATTACGAGATTCTTTTATCAGAAACTCATTAATATAGCGATCGATCACTTCTGAAAGAGTGCAATGCAGAGCTTCTGAATTATCCCAATAGATCCCCTCTTGCATGGCAGCTTTAACTTTGATCTCCCACCTCTCTGCCTCTTTCCTAGTTCGAAAGGTTTTAGCTTTTGTGGGATAACCCTTATTTTTTATGATTGCTTGGTAGCGTGGTTTTTCATTCTTATCTTTCCTTGAACGTATCATCTCAAACTCCTTGGTTCTGTTTAACGATGACATTCTCGATCAAAGACGATACTAAAGAAATTTATTGTCTGCAATATAATATTTATATCAGACTAAATTTCCCCGTCGGGTGACAAGGGGGTGACAAAAGGTAATATTGTATGAGAATAAACCGAAGCAACACTGCTGTTACAGCATTACTAAAAACAGTTCAGATGTATGTGTGAACAAGAAAAAAAAACGGAAGAGGTAGGATTCGAACCTACGGTCCTCGTGAAAGGACTTCTGTTTTCAAGACAGACGCAATCGGCCACTCTGCCACTCTTCCGCAAATTAATATGAATTAAACTGTTCCAGAAAGCGCATGTCATTCTCGGTAAAAAGACGAATGTCTTCAATCCCATAGTATAACATCGCCAGACGCTCCCCACCCATGCCAACGGCATAACCGCTATATTCTTCCGAATCAATGCCGCCCGCTTTTAAAACCTCAGGATGAATCATCCCCGCTCCACATACTTCCAGATAACCCGTATGCTTGCATAACTTGCATCCCGTGCCGCCGCATATCGCACAGGTTATATCACACTCCATGCCCGGCTCAACAAAGGGAAAATAACTCGGACGAAAACGAGTCTCGATCTTCTTCTCAAAAAACTTGGTCCAAAACTCGCCCAACATCGCCATCAAATCGGCAAAAGCCACATTCTTATCTATGTAAAAAAGCTCAATCTGATGAAAAAAAACATGCGACCTAGAAGAGACCGTCTCATTGCGAAAACATCGCCCCGGAGAGGCGATGCGCAAAGGCAGCTCGCAGCTCTCCATCGCCCGCACTTGCGCGTTGCTGGTGTGCGTTCTTAACAGATATTCAGAATTAATGTAAAAAGTATCCTGCATCTCGCGCGCAGGATGATCCTTGGAAAAATTTAAAGCTTCAAAATTGTAAAAATCCGACTCGACATCCGGCGCGTATTGCACCGAAAAACCCATGCTCTCCAAAATCGAAAGCATCCGCTGCATCATCAGCGTTATCGGATGAAAACGACCCGCAAACTTCTTGCGGCCCGGCAATGTAAAGTCAATCGCCTCTCTTAACACCTGTTCTTCAATCTCACCCTGCAAAAGCCGCGCGGCCGAAGCTTCCAGATGCGCCGCCAGATCCAGTTTGATATCATTAATCAACTTACCAAAAAGCGGGCGCTCTTCCTTCGTAGCCTTTTGCAAAAAGACCATAAGCTCAGCTACAGGGCCTTTTTTACCCAGATACTTCACCTTAACCAGCTCTAACTCGCGCGAATTTCTGGTCTCTTTTAAATCAACCAAAAACTCAGCGTGGATCTCTCCAATCCGTTTGTCTAATGACATTTGACTCTTATGCTATCAAAGCTTGTTTTGCCACTCCGGCAACATCTGAAAAAGCCTTCATATCTTTGCAGGCCATCTCCGCTAAAATCTTACGATTCAATGTGCAGCCCGCTTTCTTAAGGCCATCCATCATTCGGCTATATGAAATTCCATTCATTTTGGCTGCAGCGGAAATCCGTATAATCCATAAAGAACGAAAATCCCCTTTCTTCTTCTTTCGATGAATATAATTAAATGCCATCGCTTTCATCACGGCATCTTTCGTCAATCTTAAATGATTCTTACGATCGCCAGAAAAACCTTTCGCCTGCTTGAACAACCTCTTTTTTTTCTTATGGGCCGCAACTCTGTTTGTGACTCTTACCATTTTTGTTCTCCTTAAGCTATCCCTAGCAATCTTTTATATGTCTTCTCTTGCGTTTCATTCACATACGCCGCCGTTTTTAACTGTCGCTTCCTTTTCGAAGTCTTTTTCGTTAAGATATGTCGACGACCCTGTTTGCTTCTTTTTAATTTTCCGCCGGCAGTCAACTTAAATCTGTTCTTCACTGCCTTCTTGGTCTTCATTTTGGGCACGTTTTTTCTCCTGATTTTTACTCTTTTGCGGAACAAGCACTACATGCAATATGCGTCCCATTCTCTTCATCGGCGACTCGACTGCCGAAATATCTGCCAATTCCTCACTCATTCTCACGATGACTTTCTCACCCAGCTCCATATGCAGCATCTCTCTTCCGCGAAACATGCAGCTTACCCGAACCTTGTTGCCTTTCAATAAAAAGTCGCGAGCATGCTTGGCTTTCGTTTGAAAATCATGTATATCAATATTCGGCTTAACTTTAATTTCTTTGACTTTAACCTGATGGTGCGCCTTCTTGCTCTCCTTTTCCTTCTTCGTCACATGATACATAAACTTACCGTAATTGATAATTTTACATACCGGCGGTTTCGCCGCAGGAGCTATCTCTACCAGGTCCAATTCATATTTCTGCGCTTCAGCCAGCGCTTCTCTTAATGTCAGTATCCCTATCTGGGAGCCGTCGGGACCTATTACCCTTACTTTCTCCGCTCTGATCTCTCTATTTATTTTCAAACTTGTCTTTCCTCTTTACCCTGTTCGCCTTGGACGCTTTTCGCCGCGGCTTCACCGGACAAACCGATATTCCTTAGATCCGCCATTATAGTATATAAGCTTCTTTCCCGCAAAGATTACCTTGCAAGATCCCAAGAAAACTATTACCTGAAAATCAATTTTGAACTTTACCGGCAATAAAATTTTCACAAAAAATTTGGGGTATAGCTGACTTGAACAGCTGACCTCCACGATGTCAACGTGGCGCTCTAACCAACTGAGCTAATACCCCGTGCGAATAATCAGCCATTTTAAAAAAACATATTATTTGCTGGCAAGCGAAAACTTGGGTTATACTTAAATGAGTTCAAAACCAGGATAGGCTATGTCCTCGCTGCACATCACTATTGCCCATCAATACTGGCAGAAATTTCTTCAAAAAGACCATATCGCCATCGATGCCACTTGCGGCAATGGCCACGACGCCCTTTTTCTTTGCCGGCTAGTAAAAAAACTCTTTGTTTACGACATTCAAAAAATCGCGCTCGATAAAACTAAAGAAAGGCTGGCACGGCAAAACTCCTGCCCGGTCTCGTTTATTCACGCGTCGCACGCCGCCTTTTTACAGGCCGAAGCCGACCTTGTCGTCTATAATTTAGGCTACCTGCCCGGCGGCGACAAACAAATCACGACCAAAACTGAAAGCACCCTGCTAAGCCTGCAAAGCGCGCTTGGCATTCTTCGCCCCTGCGGCGCCCTTTCCGTCACATGCTATCCCGGCCACAAAGAAGGTTTATTGGAAGAGACGGCTATCAATGATTTTTTTAGCCGCCTGAACAGCAATGAATATTCAGTCTGCCGCCATCAATGGATCAACTGGGCGCTTGCGCCTTCGCTCTTTTGGGTTCGTAAAAAACTTTAGAAAAATGCATTAAAGACTTCCTCGCTGACATAGGAACAACCCAGCTGAACGAAGGGCCGCACCGCTCCATGATAGTCCGAGCCGCCGGCGATGATCCAGTTTTTAAGCCGTGCGATCCGCTGCCATTTCCGCTCGCGGGCCGGAGGCAGCACCGAATAGTACCCCTCCAAACCGTCAAATGGCATTTTAAGCAGGTTTTTTACTATTTCCTGCTTTCTGATTTGTCCGGGATGCGCCAATATCGCCTTGCCGCCCGCCTTATGAAGGACCTCGATGGCCAGCTGCGTGGAATATTTCATTCCCGTCACATAACAGGAAGCATTATCATCAAGATAACCGGCAAAAGCCTCCTGCATCGTCGAGACATAGCCCTTGGCTATCATCAGCGCCGCAATATGCGGCCGCCCTTTAATTCGCACCGTTTGCGATTCGGGATAAAGCTCTAAAGGATCAATCGGCATGCCCTTTTTGGCCAGCTTTTCCAAAATCTGCAAATTCCGCCGCCGCCTACTCTCCCGAATGGAGGAAAGCGCCTTTTTCAAATCAGGCGATTCCAAATCAAATCCATAGCCCAGCACATGGATATTGACCGCATAATATTCGGTTGAAATCTCTACGCCGCAAAGCAGCCTGAGCCCCAGTTTTTTGGCGCTATCAAAAAGCGCGGGAACATAGGCCTCCGTCGTATCATGGTCTGTAATGGAGAGGCCCGCAAGACCCCTTTTCACCGCCAGCTGTAGCAGCTCCTGCGGCGTGTCGCTGCCGTCGGAAAAAATACTATGGCAATGTAAATCAAACCTTTTTTCCATATCACTCCCCAAATGCTTCAATTTCTTCTTGCAAGACAAGGCCATGTTTTTGCAAAACCGCCGCCTTTATAATATTTATCAGCTCCCGCACATCTTTGGCCGTCGCACCTCCCGAGTTCACAATAAAATTGGCATGTTTGGCGCTAACTGCGGCGCCGCCGATTTGCCGTCCTTTAAGGCCGCAGGAATCGATCAGGGCACCGGCGCTGCAGCCCTCCGGATTACGAAAAACTGAGCCCAGGCTCTTATCCTTCACCGGCTGGGCAGCCAAACGCCTCTGCATATATTCCTTAGAATGAAGCTTTGCAAAGCGATCGCGCCTTAGCGCGAGCACGGCGCCCAAAATCGCTCCGGGCATCCCGTTAAAGCACGAGGAGCGGTAAGCAAAATCCAGATTATCTTTATCCAAAAGGCGTATTTGGCCGTCCGGATCCATAAAACTTACCTTCTCAACGACATCGGCCATTTGCAAGCCATAAGCTCCGCAGTTCATATAAATCGCGCCGCCGCATGTTGCCGGAATGCCGCCGGCAAACTCCAGTCCGCCCAGTCCCGAAGCAAGAGTCTTGCGCACCAATTGAGGCAATTTATATCCGGCGCCGACAAATACCCTCTCCTGCCAAATCCGGCAATAAGCAACGCGGCAAACAATAATCAGTCCCAAAAAACCGGTATCGGCAAATAAACAGTTCGAACCGTTGCCGACTATCTTATACCGCAAATGACGCAGACCGGCGAACAATATGGCTTTTTTTAGATCTGAAATGGTATTTACTACTGTCAGATAGGCGGCATCGCCGCCTATTCCCATTGAAGAAAAGGCGGCGAGGGCAACATTACGCCTGACTTGCATGCCTCACCTTTAATATGTTATCCAGCACGGCATTAATAAATTTTTCGCTGCCGGTCGTGCCAAACTTTAAAACCAGTTGAATAGCTTCCGATAATGCTACTTTTTCCGGCACCTCATCATCATAAAGCAACTCATACGCGCCCAGCCGCAACACCGCCAGCTCCACTTTTGAAATACGCCCAAAATCATAAAAATCTTTAGCAGCCGCGTCAATTCCGGCGTCGATAATCGGCAGCTTTTCAAAGATTTTGTTTGCGTAATCTTGCGCTTCCCTCACATTCTTAGCGGTCACTTTTCGTCGGCTCATCAGCAAAGCCGACAAATCCGCCTCATGGCCCGGCTCTTGCAACCCCGCATATAAAATGCTAAAAACTATTTCACGGAACTTGTGTTTGGTCAAACTCATCTTGATTCCTTTATGCGATGATTGACAGTTTAACATCTGCAGATACTTTAGCACTAGTGCTGTTTCGGTATAAGTTTTTTCCGAACCGAAAAATTATGTTAACATTAATTGCCAAAACTTTTATCTATTAAAAATGTTAACAATATCTCTGTACCGGACAAAAATTGGTTAGTATAGAGAGTACAAAGTAACAATATATCCAATGGACTTATGCTTGGAATTTTCTTAGACTCAGAAGCCAATGGCTTAAACCCGCACAGGCACCGTCTGCTCGAAATCGCCTTTAAAATCATTGATTTGAACTCCGCTGCCTTGATGGCCTCCTATAATACCATTATATTCCAGCCCGAAACAGTCTGGAAAGAGAGCGATTTGGAAAGCCTTGCCATCAATGGCTTCACCCGCGAAAAATGTATACGCGGCATTCCCGAGGCCAAGGTCAAAGAACAGATCATTTACCTTTTTCGCGAGTTTTCAATTGAGCGAAAACGCGCCGTCTTCATCTGCCAAAACCCCTCTTTTGACCGCATTTTCTTCTCGCAAATCATAGAGCCCGACCTGCAGGAAAAATTAAACTGGCCCTACCATTGGCTGGATCTCGCTTCCATGTATTGGGCCATTGAGATTAAAAAAAACCAAAAACTTATCGAAAAGAGCCTATCCAAGGATGCCATCGCAAAAGCTTATGATTTGCCTCCGGAAGCCAAACCCCATTCCGCCCTTGGCGGGGTAAACCACCTTTTGCTTTGCTATCAGGCCGTCGTCGGCTTCCCCGAAAAGCCTCAAAACAATTAATTTTCTAAGGCTTTAATTCAATTTATTATGTAAAATAATGTTTAGGAGAGGTTTTTTTTTGACCTTCCGGTAAAAAAACTTCTGGGAAAAAGGGGTTTTTAGATAAAAAGGCTGTATGAATTTATTAATTCCGCTTGTTGAGGTGTTGATCATTACTGTGGTCCTCAACTATTTACTCTCTTTTTTCTGGAAAACCAAGTCGATGGACTTGCTCTGGGGAGTTTTGCTCTTTTTTCTGCTCTTCGCCATCGCCGGCTGGCTCAATCTGCCTGTCATCCACCGCATTATGCTCATGATCGCTCAAGCTGCCGTCATTGCCGTAGTAGTCATTTTCCAGCCCGAACTTCGTATCGCGCTCTCCAAACTAAGCCTTAAGGGCAAGCGCTATAAAGAGATTACCGAGTTCGACAAATTCCTCGATCAACTGGCCAACTCAGTTTACCGCATGGCCGAGAAACATATTGGCGCCCTGATCGTGCTCGAAAATGAGGATTCACTAGAAGATTATGTGCAAAAATCGGTACCGCTGGACGCCGCCTTTACTTCCGAGCTTCTGGAAACCATTTTCGCCGTCTCCACTCCCCTGCATGACGGCGCGGTTATCATCAGAAGCAAGACCATTCAGGCCGCCGCCGTTATTTTGCCGCTGGCCGAAGATAGCACCCAGCTGGCAAAATCTATGGGCACCCGCCACCGCGCCGGACTGGGACTCAGCTCGCAAACCGACGCCCTGGTCATCGTTATTTCCGAAGAGACCGGCAAAGTATCCATCGCCAGAGAAGGCATAATGACGCGCGGCATCAAAATCGACCGCTTCAAAGGCATCATCCGCAGCATTTTCAACCCTCCCAACAAGATCTCCTTCCAAACCAAGTTCAACCTCAAAGAGTGGCTCAAGCAATGATCAGTTTTCTAAAAAATCTTTTCGTAGATAACTGGCAACGAAAGCTCTTTTCCTTAATCATGGCCATGATTATCTGGATGGTAGTCAATCACTCGCTTTCCGAGACCAAAACTTTCTATAACCTTCCGGCCAGAGTAATCAAGTTGCCCGAAGGCAAGACAATCGATGGCTTGAACAGTAACGGCTACCTGAATAAAAGATTCACGGTCACAATTACAGGCAGCAAACAAATTCTTGATAAGTCCCTGGAAAATGATCTGGAAATCCTAATTAACGCACAAGGGCTTGGCAACGAATGGATTACGACCGTAAAAAAAGAAAATTTGTTTTGCATAAACCCGGCGATCGAGTTCGAAAAAAAGGTCAAGTCCGTCATTCCGTTCGATATCATCGTAAAACTCTCCGATGAAATTACCCAGCGCATTCCCGTTTTTGTGACCGAACCAATCGGCGAACCGCCCACCGGCTATCAATACCTTGATATTTGGCCCTATCAATTGTATATGACGGTTAAAGGCTCCGAAGAAACGGTCAAAAAACTTAAGAACACCGGTTTAAAGCTCACTTTTAATTTAAGCGACATATCCAGACACGAGCTGGAAAGCCAGAAAGACGCGCAAAAAGGCGCCCAAGATGAATTTAGCTACTTTATTTCCGACGCCTGGAAAAAAATTCAAATCCCCGAAATTTCCGCTAGGCCGCTTAAAATCGACGACCCGCTCGCTAAAGCCCTGCGCATTGACTTTATGCAAAAAGAGCTGATTCCTCTTCGTGAACACCTGCCCGTCTCTATCTTTTATCCATGTGAAAACAACCAAAAATTATGTCCCGCCACCTGTTCAATCGCCGCGAACGAATTTATCAAGGATATTAGCGGCATAAAAACTATCACAACGCCGCTCTATGCAAAAGGCGTCAGCCGCCTCTTTCTGGAAACCATTAAGGATATGATTCAAATTGTGGTTTTTGCCTCACCGCAAAAAGATAAAAAACATTTTTGCTGGAATCCTGATTTTATCTATGCGCAAGAGCTTGAAGACCGCTATGTCTCAAAGGTCTTGCAGGAGAGCTCGCAAAACAAGTCCAAACAGTTCAATGCCAGCTACCAGGAAGAGTATTTGCGCAACCGTTTTCGCAACTACATGCATAATATGCGCCTATATTTTGCCGATGAACAAAAACTGCACTTGAATATCGAATTTAAAGATGGCAAAGTCTACATCCTGCCTAAAAAAGACAATTGATGCGAAAACTTGTATTTATCAAAAGCCACTTTCAAAAATTTGGCGGTCTGGAAAAACAGGCGCGCATGATTTTAGACGCTCTTTTGCAAAAGGGCTATGACATCACCGTTTTGACCGGCCAAAACACCGCGGCTATCGCCGGCGCCAAGGTTGTCTCTTTGGAGATTCCGCCTAAAGGTTTTGTCGGCATCACGCGTTTTAACAGAGCTTGCACCTACTATCTGCTTAATAACCCGCATGATACGGTCTTTAGCATGGACCGCGTCTCCTGCGCCACCCATCTGCGGGCGGGTAATGGCGTCCATGCCGCCTTTTTAGCTGCCAGAGCCGCCTATTCCTCGCCCTTAAAAAGACTCAGCTTTCGCTTTAATCCACTGCACCGCGCAATCCTAGATCTGGAGAAAAAGAGCTTGCAAAATCCGGCGCTATGCCAAATCATTGTCAATTCGCATATGGTAAAAGAGGAAATTTTGCGCTACTATCCCAAAACAACAGCCAATATCAGCGTAATTCACAACGGCGCCCCCCGGCTTGCCTGCTCGGAATCTTTTGCCATATGGCCTCAAATCAAAGAACAAACCGTGCGCAAATATACCTTGCCTGCAAACTGTTTTCATTTCCTCTTCATCGGCAACGACTATCGGCGCAAAGGGCTAATTCCCCTGCTTAGGGCTTTGGCCAATTTAAAAGGAGAGCCTTTTCATCTTTGCGTTCTGGGCAAGGACAAAAACCCCGGCTATTATATTGCTCTCGCTAAAAAGTTGGGCCTTGCCGGCAAATGTTCATTTTTGATGCATACGCAGGATACCGCGCCCTTTTACAGCCTTGCCGACGCGCTCGCCGTCCCTTCCTATTATGACCCCTTCGCCAATGTAACTACCGAAGCGCTCTCTATGGGCGTGCGGGTTATTTCATCGAAGCTTAACGGCGGCTCTGAAATCATCACGCCCGAAAATGGTCTGATTTACGCAGACAATTTAGAGGCAGCGCTAAAGGCCGCCATCTCACAGCCCAAGACAAGAGAGCGAGCTCTTACCATCCGCGAGAGCGTTTGCTATCTGGATCAGGAAAAACAACTACAAGAGCTAATCAAACTGATATGAACGAAACCCTCGCCTACTTTCTTTTGCGCATAGCTCTATTTCCGCTTTCATTCCTGCCCTACCGGGCGATCCACGGCATCGGGCGCGCGCTCGGCCCTATCGCCTATCATCTTTGCTCCAAATACCGTAAACGGACGCTTAGCAACCTGGCGCTGGCCAAAGATCTGGCGCTAGACCCTAAGGCCATCCGCAAATATGCCAAGCGCTCTTTTGCCAACCTGATTATCAATTTGCTTGAATACCCCCGTTTTGGCCGGGAAAAAGACTTTAGCCGCGTCATCTCCTGCCAAAATCCGGAAGTCGCCAACCGTCTTTTTAGAGAGGGGCAAGGCATCATATTTTTTTGCGGCCATCAGGCCAATTGGGAAACACTCTTTCTGGAAGGCAACACCCACCTAAAAGGCGTCGCGATCGCCAAACCAATCAGAAACCGGCTATTATACCGTTGGATTGTCCGCATCCGCGAAAAGACCGGCGGCAAGATTATCCCGCATACCCAAGCGCTTAAAAAAGGCATCAAGGCGCTAAGAGCCGGACTTTTTTTGGGCATTTTAGGCGATCAGGGTATGCCCGAAGCCTCTTTTAGCTTTCCCTTTTTAGGACGCAAGGCCTTTTCATCGCCGGCGCCGGCGCTGCTCTCTTACAAAACCGGCGCGCCGATCATTGTCGCTACGGCCGAGCGCCATAAAGGCCGCTATATAATTTCCTACTCCGCTCCCATCTGGCCCGACAAGAAGCAGCCGATCGAAAAAGAGATGGCAAGGCTAATGAACTACTCGCTTTCTTTGCTTCAGGAAAGCATTCATAAAAATATCGGAGAGTGGCTCTGGCAGCACAACCGCTGGAAACAGCTCACCCCGCACCGGGTCTATAAAAAATACCGCCATGACTCCATTCTGGCCATTCTGCCGCAGGAAAAAGAAGAATTTGAAAAGGTTATCTCATGTTTACCGCTACTCAAAGAAATCTACGGCTCATCTTTTCTGATGTTGCTTGCGCCGAGCGCTTTTATTGGCGCCATTCCCATAAAAGATGTGGAAATATTACCCTATAATTGCCTTAAAGAGACACTACTAAAAGACTACCGCTTTAAGCTGGTGCTCAATTTTACGGAATATGCTAAAATAAAAAAACATTTCCTGCGCCTAAGCGCTTTTAAAGTGCTTACCATGCCCAAAAATGACTTGGAAACATATTTGAAGCGGGAATTTTGCCGTAAAGGAACCATATAGATGCCAAACGACCGTTTTTTTATAGATCAGCCCCTTGAAGAAAATGTTGAAGTTTTTCTGGAAAATGACGAATTTGTCCACCTTTCAAGGGTTATGCGCGCCCAAAAGGGCGACATCGTTGAGCTTGTAAACGGACGCTACGCGCTGGCTGAAGCTAAAATCACGGAGATGCGGCCCAAATCCGCCGCCCTTCTAGTCGCAAAAATCACCAAGCAACTTCCTAAAACAACGAAACTGATCCTCGCTCAAGCCCTTTGCCACGCGAGCAAACTCGAACTGATCGTCGAAAAAAGCACTGAACTCGGAATCCACGGTTTCATCTTTTTCAAGGCGGCGCGCTCCATTAAAGATACGCTTTCCGAAGCCCAAATGCTGCGGCTAAAAAAGGTGGCTATCTCGGCTCTAAAGCAGTGCGGCCGGCTTGATTTGCCCTCTATTGCTTTTGCGTCTTCGATAACAGAAGCCCTGCCGGAAAACGCTGCCGCTTTTTTTGGCGACACGCGAAAAGAGGCTCCGCTTTTCTTGCTTCCGCAAAATAAGAGCGCGTGCATTTTTATCGGCCCGGAAAAGGGCTTCTCTCCTGCTGAATTAACTATTTTAGAAAATATGCCGGCATGCGGCATGCGGCTTAACGCCAATATCCTGCGCTGTGAAACGGCGGCAATTACGGCCGCGGCCATCGCGGGCTATGCAACCGAACGGAATAACGATGACTACCAAAACTAAACCCTCATTTATCGGATCTATTTTCCTTGTGATCGGCACCTGCGTCGGCGCCGGCATTTTGGGACTGCCGGTCGAAACAGCCGAGGCGGGCTTTTTTCCGTCACTGGTTTTATATGGCCTGTGCTATCTGGCAATGACGCTATCCGGCCTGCTTTTTTTGGAAATAACCCTCTGGATGAAGCATGAGAGCAATATTATCTCCATGACCAATACAACGCTCGGGCCGGTTGTTAAAGCGCTTGCCTGGATTATTTATATCGGCCTCTTTTATTCGCTGACTTTTGCTTATACGAAAGGCATTCTGAATTTTTTCATTAATGACCTGGCGCTATTTTTGCCGCAGCTAAGTTCGTTTGTCATCTTCTTTTTCCTCTTTGTCGCTGTTGTATATATCGGCACCCGGGCAGTGGAAGCAATCAACTCTTTACTGCTTTTTGGACTGATCGCCTCTTATGCGGCTTTTGTGATAATCGGCCTAAATCATGTACAAGCGGACTTTTTAACCCACAGCAACTGGCGCGCGGCAATTTTTAGCATGCCGCTCATAATTACCTCATTTGGCTTTCATGGCATTATCCCGTCTCTCTGTTCTTACCTGAAAAACGATGTTAAAAAGCTACGCCTGTGCATTATTATCGGCACGCTAGGGGCGCTTATCATCTATATTATCTGGCAAACGCTGGTGATGGGCATTATTCCGCTTGAAGGCGACTTCGGACTGCTCTCCGCCCATAAAAATGACGCGACGGCCATTGCGCCGTTTAAAGCCGCGACTGGCAACGCCTATATTTACCAAATCGGGCAGATTTTTGCCTTCTGCGCGCTTTCAACCTCGCTGCTTGGCGTAGGGCTAGGACTACGAGACTTCCTCTCGGACGGCCTAAAAATCAAAAAGACCAGGAAAGGCCGGGCCCTGCTTTGCGCGCTTATTTTTACGCCACCGCTTCTACTGGCCTCGACCTCGCTCAATGTCTTTTACCTGTCGTTGCATTATGGCGCGGGGCTAGGCTGCATTTTGCTTTTGATTTTGCTGCCGGCGCTTATGGCGCTAAGAGAAAGAGGGAAAAAGGGTTTTGAGCCTCCCTATCGAATGAGAGGAGGCAAGGCGGTGCTATTCGGTTTGATCGCCTTTAGCCTGATCGCTATCTGCCTGGAGATTTATCAACTGGTTTAGCCGCTCCAAAAAATGGGATCGTCAATCCTGGTTTTAGGCATAAAACTGGGAATGCCAATCCAAAGATTTTGACTAAATTATGGATTTTAAATATAATAAAAATTTAGAACGAAGGCTTTATTATGCTTAAAAGGTACTATGAAAAATTAGAAAAATTTATAAAACCACAGCAGGTTCTGATAATTTATGGTCCTAGGCAAGTAGGCAAAACTACTCTTTTAACCCATTTTTTAAAGCAAACAAAGTTAAAATATAAATTAGATTCGGGAGACAACATTAGAACTTGCAATCTTCTTGGGTCGCAAGACTTTGAAAAAATCCTTCCTTATGCCGCCGGATATGATTTAATTGCAATCGACGAAGCTCAACAAATTCCAAACATAGGCATTGCCCTAAAAATTCTTGTCGACCAGGTCCCGCATTTATCGGTTATAGTAACAGGATCTTCTTCATTTGATCTTTCCCAATCAGTTAGAGAACCGTTAACAGGCAGAAAATCTACTCTTACCCTTTATCCTCTAGCTCAGATGGAACTATTAGAAAAATACAATAAACATGAATTAAAGGAAAAAATGGAAGAGTTTTTGCTTTTTGGTGGGTATCCTAAAGTTCTTACGACAAAAAAGCGCGAAGAAAAAATTAGCATTTTAAACGAACTTGTTGATTCATACTTGCTAAAAGATATTTTAGCCCTGGAAAAAATCAAAAAATCAGAAATTCTTTTAAATCTCGTTAAATTATTAGCTTTCCAAATTGGACAGTTGGTTTCACATAATGAATTGGCAACTCAGCTGCATATCGATATAAAAACCGTAA
>CAZCPS010000014.1:0-13340 GCA_964499895.1 uncultured bacterium
TGGAAGAGCTGCAAGGCGAATTTTTAGACGAGCTCACCCAAAAAGCCATGTCCCATCATTTTATGGCTCATAACAACCGGATCCAATTCATATCAAAAGTACTTTGCATTAATTTTACAAGGGACAATTAAATGTTATACATACTGTAATCGCGCGAGTATAACATTTTAATTATAAGTTTATTACAATAAAACAACTTAAAACTACTTTATTTAATAAGTTAATTATGATAGCTTATAATTAACAGCACAATTAACAAAGGTTGTTTTTATGAAGACTTATATATTAACGGCAGCTCTTTTATTCGTATGCGTTTTAACGCCTTTTTCGGTGCTAAAAGCTTATAGCGGCACTCGAAGTGGCATTGAAGTCGATACCGGATATGATGACAATAGGATAATTTGGGTTGGCCCCGGTCTGTATTATGGCATCCGATTTGAAAACGATTACGATTACTACAATTGGAGAAGGCACCATAGGCGTTCCTACCACCACCCGCGCCATCATGGCGGACACCATGGCGGACACCATGGCAGGCAGCATCGCCGTTAGATCAGATAAGTAGACGAGCAATGCCCCACTTCAGCGGAGAGAACAAGCTCCGCAAGCGGGCTTTCTGTCACATCGCGTCCGCGCAGCCTGATTTGAGCCGTATTTTTGACCGCACGAAAAAGCGTTCCAATCGAAAGCTGTGGATTTTTAGCCAAAGCATCTTCGACAAGAGCTAAAAAACTTTGATTTTCCCGATAGTTATAGCGCTTTTCGCAGTTAAAGATCTTCCAGCGCAGCATAGTATCCTTAAAATCCTCCTCATCGGCCAGACAACGCAGTTTGGGATCTATGCTCGCGGGGTTCTCCAATGCGCCGTCGAAAACATTGCAGAGCGCGTAGGAATAATTTTCATTGCTGTTTCCGGCAAGCAGCTTTTTCTCCCAAAAACGGGTATCGGCAAGGCTAAGACCGAGAGTAAAGTATTTTTTCTGCTTTTTGTCATAAACAACCAGCGCTTTATTCACCGTCGCCATCCATGACCGGTATCTCTCTCCTATGAAGCATTTATCTTGAGCGGCAGCAAAATCATAGTGCTGCCGGAATCCTAAGAGATTATCGGTCGCAAACATCTTTTCGTTCATCAATTCGGCAAAACAGCCCAAGTCGCGGTTTTTTGACTCTTTAAGCAGGTCGCGAAGACGCATGCAGGGCATGCCATTTGTTATTTTGTCCTTATTTTTCAATCCGGTGCAATCTTGCATCCAACCCAGCTCTAAAAGCGATAAATCAGAGCGCCAGCCCATATGGCGCGGAGTCGGCATGCAGTTAAATTTCCAAGGCGTTTTACAACTCGTACGCTCCTGTAACCGCTGCTGCTCTTTTTGCCGCTCCTGTTCCTTTTCCTTGACTTTAGTGCGCTGTTTGACGCGGGCGCCATATACTCTTGAAACCTCTTTGCCGGCTTCGAGCAGAGTCTTTTCGGGTAAAAGCTGCGGATCTATATCGGCGATCCGCGCGAGCATCTGCGCCTTTTCTGCCGATGAAAACACGGTGCTTTTTTCAATAATCCCCTGCCATTTCAGTTGTTGCTTCGCTATGTACCGCCGTGTGCTTTGCTGCGTTCTTGCGGCAGAAAAGACCAGGGAAGCCGTCTGTTCGGTTTCCTGCACAAAAAGATCACGATATTCTCTGCCCAGTTTTTTTGCCTGTTTTACATCGCAAGAGAGCAGCTTCTTCATCACAAAAGAGCGGAGCACATCCTGCTGCTTTTGCAGGGCGCTCTGCAGAGAATGAGTTTTAAGGCTGTCATATTCCATTGAAACGAGATAATGGAGCATTCCCTCAAACGAGATCTCGCAGCCGGCGGATTCCATATCTTTTTTAGCTTCGGGCATCAGCATAAACCGCACTGTCTGGCCTAGCGTTTCCAGTCCTCTTTGGCGCCATATGGCCTGCTCGACTTTCGAAAAGAAGTTACGGCCAATAGTAATATGAGCCGAAGCCTCTCTTTTTTGATGAATATCAACGCCAAAAGTGTGCCGTTCGTCCAGATAGCAAAGCCGCTCTTCCTCTTTAAACGACCGGGCCGAAATGCTAACGGGTAAGCCTGATGGATCGACGATCGCTTTCAGGGTGTTGTCTTCGCCGAAATAGCAAACGGCCTTGATTTCGGGCCGCTTATCTTTGAGCGCCGCCCGAATCTCGCGGGCTACCGCTTCATTTTGAACCCCGTTAAAGAGCGCGCCGGCATCAATCGCCATCATGCAGTTGGGATCTTGAACAAGGCCGCTTATAAAGGCTTTTTGCACGCCCTCTTTACCCATTTCCGGCAAAGCGGTAACGACGCCCTCAGTTTGGCTGCCCTGCAAAGCGTGCAGCGTTTCGCCTGTCGTATCCGGCTGACGGCAGTATTTGGTTCTTTCGGGATAGAAAAGGCGGTTGTAAATGGTGCCGGAGTAGTAGTGGGTATAATCTGTCATCGAAGCAAAATTGGAAGAAGTGCTCTCGATTGACTTGCCATAATAAGTAATTGTGGGCGCTACGGCATACGTAACATAAAAGAGAATGGCTGCCGGATTGTGCATAACATCTTCGCGCGTAAAAGCTGTCAGCCTTTTTTCCCCGATATGCTTATGCATAAAATGCATAATGGAGGTCTCGGCCTCCTCGACATGAAAGGTTTCCATTTCTTTCTTGATCATCACTTTGACCTTTTCAATAAACTTCTCCGCCTGATCATAGGTCAGCCCTTTTTGCAAATAATAGAGATAGGTTTTGGCAAGAGTTTCATGCGGAGATTCAAAAATGGCTTCTTCCAGCGGAGCGTTGTTGCCGGCATAGGGAATAGCAAACTCTTTATTGCCATCGGCTTTCGAAAGGCCATAGGCTACATCAACACATTCACCGGCCATATTGGGCAATAGAGTAAGGATCATACCGCGGGCCATGGCAACCGTCTCACGATACTTATGTTCCAACAGCCATAGCGGTTCGCCTACAGCATTATCCCGCAGGTAGTCCGCTACATCCATAACTTCAGAGGGCGAAAAGCCAAACATCGGATGAGCAGCCACGCGCGTGGGCAGAGAGGCTATCTCATCACTCAAATGATCGCGGTCTTTAAGAACCTCTTCTATTTTTAAATTTCCGGCCTTTACGCTCTCGGAAAACAGCCGGGAAACCAGTTCCGCGCCTAAAATTTCTTTTTGATCCAGTTCACTCTCTTCGCCGATCGGATACTTTTCCACCTCGTCGGGCCGCAAGATCTCATGGCATTCATCGGCGATCCGGTGCGCGCTACGGACAAGGGCTAAAATCTTTTGCAAATAGCCAAACTTTTCCTTAACCTGAAAATAGCGTTCGGAGGTCTCGGCAGCGCCATCTAAACTTAAAATGGTCTCGGCAAAAAGCAGCTCCAGGCCTTGCAGGTCTTCTTTCGTGGTAATCAAAACATCGCCGCATTCCGTAGCCTTCTCTATACGCAAGAGCAGATGCCGCAGGCTACCCAGGTTTTCGGTGTTGCGGTCAATGGCCATATAAACCGTTTTGCGGCCGGTAAACCGGTAAAAGCGTTCGGCAACCTCTTTTTTGGTCGAAGTAATCAGCTCCTTGGTAAAGACGGCGATGGGCAGGCGGCCGGGTTTCCAGCAGTGAAACAGGTTCAAAATAACGCCAAAAGCGGTCTTGCCCGATCCGGGCACCATTTCCACAACGACAGAACCTTTATCGTAAGATAGCGCGGCTTGCATCTGCTCGGCCTGCAGGCGGCGCAGCCACATGTTGCTTTTAGCCTCAAAGAGCATACAGCCCATCAGGTAGCGCTCATTGCTTTCGATACCGATCTTATAATGTTTCTCTTCAACCATAATTTTAGCCACTTCGGCATTATCCGCCCGGTTTTTAAAGGCTGATTGCAACAGGTTTAACTTTACCTGATAACTTTCTAAAAGGGCGAGCTGCGCTACCCGTCCGTAGACCAGCGCGCTGCCGCTTTCGGTAAGACGGCCTTTTTTTTGCAGTTGGGCTTTAAAATCAGGCTCCAGCAGCATGTTAAACAGATCATCCATGGTCATTTTGCACGACGCGTGTTTACCCGCCATTTTGAGAATCGAGCTTTTCAGTTCCTCTTTTTCCCTTTGAAAGGCCGCGGAAAAAGCGC
This sequence comes from uncultured bacterium, assembly GCA_964499895.1. Taxonomy (GTDB): domain Bacteria; phylum Chlamydiota; class Chlamydiia; order Chlamydiales; family SM23-39; genus CAZCPS01. The sequence goes on from CAZCPS010000014.1 coordinate 4,151, forward strand.
AAATATCAGCCTCCATTTGTTGCCTGGAAACGCCCTCTCGAAGTACAAAGAGGGTCTTGTTGGAATGCAAACGGCCATACTCGGCTACGGAATCGCAAATGCGCTCTTTAAAATAGTCCCCTTTTTCCGGATCGGAGGGCATGGCCAAAGGCAGCTGCCATGGCGCGTCCGGTGCTGTTTCCTGAACGGTAAAATATTTGGTAGCAAGAGCAAAAAACCCGGCAGAGAGCGCTTCATTGGCGCCAATCAGCGCCGGCATGCAATCATATTGGCCGCCGATTTCACGCTGCGTCCGCGCCTGAGGGGCTATAAAATAATCGGATGCGCCCATAGCGGCTCCTACTGCATTGAACGACAATGGTAATAAATTGCCGCGCATCAAAGCATCCTTCGCCAGCTTGCCGACCCCTTTTATGACACTCTTCTTATTGGCATAATTTTCCATGGCGTAATCGTACTGGCAAGATAACCATGTAGCAGCCGAAGAAAAGAAAGTTCCGCAATCCCACCTGGCGTCTTTATATGCCTTGGCCACAGCCGACTTCATATCAAGGGAGTTGCCCTCATTTTGCATCCGCGCTATTTTCTTTAAGGCTACTAAAGGTAAATAAGCATGTTTTTGCGGCACTACCAACTTGGAAAGCCATTCTTCCACCCGGGCTTTTTCCGCTTCGCGATTTTTCAAAGAAACCTTCGAGAAATAATAATTCCGCTCTTCCGTGGATAGTTCGGAATATGAGAGCAGCGCCGTCAGATAGTAAAAATGCTCATGCACTATTTTACAGTCCCACTCATCAATTACCGTCTCGGGTTTGTTATTAGTATAACGAGGATCTCCCCATCCCAAATGGTTGCCCACTCGGTTGATCGCGATAGCCTTGACCACTTCTCCGGCCACATTTTTACCCATCTCCGTTAAGGAGGGCTGTGGTAAAAATAACTTTTCATCAAGGCTTTTTAAAATGTTAGCGCCCTGATTGCTGCCGGCAAGGCAGCTTTTAGTAAATCCTGCTAAAATCTCCATCAGCGAACGGGAGCCGGGATGAATATATATTCCGTCCAGATATTGCAGCCGCTTGGCAAAATCGCCTGAAAAAATGGGCATAAAAAGAGCTGACAGACCATTTTTAAAGAGCGAGCTGACAGCGCCCCAGGGATCGAGCCCATAGCGTCTTAATCGCGCCGCGGCGCCTCCGGCAATCTCTTCGAGAGTCGTGAGCAGCTCAGTTAGGAAGATAGCCTCATCCCCCTCTTCGATCGGCAAACTCTTATGTAATCCCAGGCTCAGATAGTCGGAATAGAGTTTAAAGAGTTCCATGAGCAGAATGAGCTTTTTGCGAAAGTCGGGCTTCTCCTTTTGCATTTGCGCGTTTTGTAAAAAGGCCAGTCCCAGACGCAAAACATCGCCAAGCGTCGTAATGGAATTTTTGGCGATCTGCAGAGCGCAAATGGCAATGCACAAATCAACAGACGAAACAGATCCCGGTAAATTTTCATTTAGCTCGATAGCCTGGGTAAATTTCCGTAAATACTCCTTGAACTTGGCCTCATCGCGGCCAAAAGAGGCAAAAAGGCAAAGCGCGGCATCATCAACAGTTGCGAACGCAAGCTCTCCATCTTGAGAAACGGGCATCACAGTAAAACCCATCTTTTCTTTAGAAAGTTTTATAGGATTCAATAATTGGGCTAGCGCAGGCGACAAATTGATAAGGCTGTCAAAAGAGGCAGAGAGATCCCCTTGCACCGAATCAGCCAGATTGCCCAGACCATATGACAGCAAAGGCCGGCGCTCGAAAAGAACCTCTTTTTTACCGTTGCCTTCCAACATTAAATATGGGCCTAGCATCGAAGCATGGGGTAAATATTGTGTTTTGGCAATCCGCATGCCGCCATGTGTAAGACAAATTGTTTCGCCCTCTTTTTCTTCAAACAAAAGCGGTTCCTCGTTCTCTTTTTGCAAGACAATCAGCCGACTGCCCCGGCTTTGATAGGTTAAGACATGGCAGGTGCGGGCCAGGCTTTGCAGTACCGGGTGCAGTTTAGCCGCGGACTCTTCACGCAGCCAGAGACAGGGCTCATGGGAAGTTAGAAGCCCCCCGCAAATAGACCCTTCAGTTGTTCCCTCCGGTAAATCAAGCGTCTTAATGCATAAACCATTGCGATAAACGCGCGCCCTGGGAGCGGCCCTGCTAAAATTGATACTGACACGCAATCCTTCTTCCAATGAAGCGAGCGCTAAATCGAGATATTTCTCGCCATCAACCATTTTATACTTTATTGCGACAATCTCTTTGCTGCCATCTTCGGCGACAATCACCACTTTGGGCGGCGGCGGCCTTTTAAAGATGGTTGACCCATCTTTTAAATTCAACGACACTTCTTCTCCCGAGCCATCTTTTTTGATAAAGCGCAAGCAAGGGCCGTTAACTTCTTGCAACGCGTAATAATCCAGCCAAATACTACTATTCATTCTTTGGGCCGCCATCCGTAAAAAGGCCGGATCTTTCTGCAAGTGGCAATAGAGCGGGTAAAATCGGCGTAAAGTCGGGAGATCATTAGCCAGCGGCACAGATGAAGTCTGCTGTGATAAAAAGCAGTCCAGAGAAGCCGACAACCGTTCATTTTCATCCAGTTCCCCTACCGAAAAAGTGCTCCATTGCCGCATGCGCAAAACTCTGCCCTTTTCTCCTTGATCATTAAAACCAAATTTGCCGGGCTTTAAATCGGGCGAATAATGCCTGACGAGGCGTTGCAGCCAAAGATAAAATTCTTGAGTGGCTTCGAGGTCGACTTTAGTCTCATCTTTGTTAAATATTTTCCAGGCTCTGGCAAGGAGCTTGCTGTCGGTTTTTAATAACCGGTGCACAGAGTCCAAATCGCGCAGCAAATATTTTAAAATAAATTTTTCATAATATGCATCGTCTTTGTCGCCTCGTTCCATCTCATTTAGCAGATTCGATAATGCCGAACGGAGCTGCCCCACGGTATTTTGTTGATGATCTATCTTAAAAAGCCTTTGATCTTCATTATCTGCCAGGTCATCGCTTGACACAAGCATCTGCAATTTTGCAGGCTCTTCTAAAGAAAGGTTGCTACCCCAGACCTCTCTGAAATTGGCCGCAAGCGGCGCTTGTGCCGGCGGCAGCAGCGACTCCCTATTCTCAAGCCATTCGATGCATCTGGCAATTGCGGCATCCCTCCTGAGAAAGGCCGGCGTGTAGCTATGCTGCTGCTGATAAGCCAATTTTGCGATCAAGTAAAGGCGCATGGCCTGTAAATCTTCCGGCGTAAATTCCCATAAATATTTACTGTGCCATTTTCCGTGTATAATCCGGTCTATAACACTCTCGGGCAGCTGCCGCGCCGCATCTTCGTATTGCAAACAAAAGTGACAAACTTCTTTTGCTAAATCTGCAAGAATATCAGGGCTGCCGTGCATGTCGGAAAGTTTTTCCAGAAATGCTGTCATAATAGCAAATGGGTAATCATAACAATTTCGATTCGGCGCAGGAACAAACCAGCCGCCGGATGAAGGGCCTTCCTGCATTGACGCTAGCGCTTGATAAACGCGTTTTTCTTCGGGCGAAAAACTAACTGAGGAGCCTTCATGCCAAAACCTGGCCAGAAAATATTCGGCAAATCCCATCGGTTGATATTTAGCGGTATTTCTTTGCATCAACTTTTCCGCCGCCAGATAAAAAGCGGACTGGTGGATTAGCCCGGCCGAATTATCGGGCGGCATTCTATCTAAATGAAGTATGAATTGCAGAACCTCCGCATCAACTACCCCCGGCGTCAAGGCCTCCTTCTGTTCTTTTACTATTTTATTTATATCGGCGGCGGCAAAAGCGAAACCGATTTCTCCCGCCTCATGGCTAAATCTTATAATTTGCTCTTCGGTCCACTCTTTGCCATCAAAGAGACCGGACAGTTTTTGCCTGGAAAAGAGTTCGACGGAAGAGAGCGCGCAAGAGAGATTACGCTTAATCCGGTCAGCTGTCAAAGAAAGAAAGAGACTTGATTCTTTATCGCCGGGAGAAAGCGCATAAAGGATGCGCATCTGATGCCTGTAGCTCTTTTTAACGCTCGCCAAATAATCAAAAAGCTCTTGCGCCGATTGCGGGCGGCTCTTTTCAAATTCTTCACCCAAACGGCAAATCAGCAGGTGGGCCTTTTTCATTTCAGCCAAAGAGGTTCTGGTATCTTTTACATGGGCGGGATGGATAAAGCCGTGTTCCGTACAATAACACTCATCCGGCAGAAAAAAGCTCGAAATCCCGGGACGGATAAGATCGGGCAGCTTGTCTAAATTTGCGGAAGGCTCCGATAAAATTGCGGCTGCCGGGCTAGGCGACTCAACTTCTGCCGCAGCCTGCAGCTCTTTAATTTCAAAAGGTTTTTTTTGCTCGGCTTCCAGCTCTTTCATGGCGGCGATTAAAATGGCGGATGTTTTTTCCTTTTTCGCGTTAACGAGAGAGCCGATAGCGTAGGCAGCACCCCCCGCTACAGCAACAGTGCCGACGGCTACGGCGGCAACGCCGATACCGACAGCCGGCATGACTGATTGCACAGCCCGGTGAAAGAGCGAATTTTGCTCGGAAGGCAAGAGAATCCGCCCGCTATAGAGGCTTGATTCTTCTTCAGGGAGAAGACTGCTCTCAATTTCATTGATAGAGCCATGGGCCGCGAAGAAAGCGGCCAAGCTCTCTTTTCGCTCTTCGGCGCAGCCGAATAAATTGGAATTGGATAACATCAGCTGCCGCCATATGTCCATGCGAAGGCCGGTCTTTTCATTGATCTCTTTTAAAGCGGCATTATTTATCGGCAGCGCCGCGCCCGCCGGAGAATTTAACCGTCCAACCCAGGAGAGCGGATATTGGTCTTCATCCGCTTCCTCTTTCGGCAAGCTTTCCGGTTCGGCCGCCGCTAGGTTTAAAAATTCCAGATTATCGGCCTGCAGCTTTTTGATGATCTCTTCCGCCGGCGCGGGAAGATCCCCCTCGGCGCATTCAAGCCATGCTTGCGCCTTCTCCATCTGCTCTTCGCGGAAGGTGGCGCGAAAGCTCATTGCGTCCATAGTTCGGATCCAATCATTTACATTTCGCTTAATTTCCTCGCTAACAAAAAGGCGATAGCCCCACTCAAGCAGGTAAGGCAAAAGGAAAAAGAGCACTTCGTGGAACATTTCGGCATAGGCCTGCGAATAACGCTCCGGAATCAACATGTTAATTTCGTTGGTACCAAATGCGGCAAGACCAAGCGCAACTAAAGGCGGCACGGCCATCGAAGCGGGGATCGCGGCCGCAATACCGGCTAAAAGCAGGTTGCAAAGGGCATAATGCACAAAACCGCACATGAAAACAGCTGCGGCGCGTTCGGCGCTCGAAAGAGGTTTTTCGTGAGAAGGAGAAGTATGCTGCAAATATTCCTGCCGGGCGGCTTCGAGCAATAAAGAGTAATCGCGGCCCAAAGCTCTTTGCAAACCTTCGCCAAATCGTTTCATAAAGACGGAACCGGTGCCGAAAACTGAAAAAGCCGCATTGAACAGGGGCCATAATAGAGGGGGCACCACAGTCTCCGGCCGCGCCGGCTGCTCTTCGCGGCAGCGCAGCGTAACAGCGACTCTGCGCTGCAGCCGGGAGGTTAAATCATGGAGAGTGTCCAAATGCGCCTGTTTCAAGGAATAATAAGACATGGAGGAGACCTGATTTTGCAAGGAGCTCACCTGATCGCTGAGATCAAGACAGGCGGCGAGATCAAAATCTGTTGCGCTGCCTGTAAAGGCAGTGGCAAGTTCCGCTATTTGGAGAGAGAGCAATATAGCGTCGCCTTCTTGGGGAGCGCCGATAAATTCCTCATAGATCATTTTATGACGGATATTGCCAAGCAGCAAATTATCCGCGAACATGCCATTATCCTGATAATATAAAGTGCCCGCTTCGGCCGGCACACCAAAATATTCTGAAAGGACATCTTTAATATCTTCGGCGCGAACACGAATTTGCCCGGTGCCTTTGCCTTGCATGGTCGCCATAAAATCGCCAAGTCCGGTTAATTTATCGTTTGGCACGCTCATAAATTTATAGCGGCTTCCGACCCGGGCCCTGCCGTCAAGAGTCGTCGCGGTCTCTCCTCGAGAAGAGGAATAGAGCTTCACCTTACAATGGGTAGGATCTATTTTATCTACCTGCAATAAAATGCTTTCGAATTCATTCCCGTTAACGCCCAAATCCTGCAAAAAAGCCTGACCGGCAGGCAGCAATCTAACAATTTTTTTCGTAAAAGAGGAGATCAGCGCTTCCTGATGCTTCTTTACTAAAGAAGCGCCCTCGCTGCGCACGATAGTGAAAATGACTGAGGCATATTCCGATTTAAAAATCTGATCGATATGCTCGGGAGTAAGTTGGGATACGAGATCCGGGGGCAGGCGGGAAAAGACCTGTTCTATCAGGCTCAATGTCATTTTACGGTGGATATACTGCATACCGGACGACTCGGCGAGCTTATGGGATGCTCGTGCCGTGCAATTGCCAAGAAATTCATTAAGTTTCTCTGTTAAAGCTACTTGCGTTTCTTCCTTCAGTCCGGTGGCATGAATTTGGGAGCCTATGCTAAAAAATGTATAAAGCGAGCGGCCGGTCTTATATCCTTCTTTAACAATAGAATAGGCATTGACATATTTTTTAGGCACAGCCTCATATACGGCGCCTTTAATATGATCAAAAAGCCGGATGCCAAAACGCCGGACTTTCGCTATGTGCAGAGACTCGGCGACTTGCGCTATTGAGCGCCGCCCCCACCGAAATAATGAAAACTGATTGTTATCTATATTAGCTGTCATAATGGGCAACATTATAACAACCAAAGGGGAAATAACGCAATTTATTTTTAATAAAAGTTGAAATAAACAGATTAACTAATAATATTTTTATTAACACTAACTTTGAATTGTTAAAACATAATAAAAATTATTTAAATAATCTTAGGAATCTTGAAATCATTGGGTGTATATACCGAAGTGAACTCAAAATTTGGTTTTGGGCAATTTCAAAGCAACGAAATTCGACGATCTCAACCGGCTCAATATTATTAATATTAAGCCGGTTGAGATCGTCAAATTGCGACAGCTTTGAAATTGCCCAAAACCAAATTTTGAATTCATTTCGGTATATTTCACACCCTTTGTATTTTTATATACTTTTTATCGTCAAATCGACATACTTAAATCTTCTTAAATTTAAATCGAGTCAATAATATTATGTCTTTTTCAGAATTACTGCTTCCCCCTGTTCTTTGTCAACTTCTTGAAAAATTGGGTTATGAAACTCCCACGCCGGTACAAAACAAAGTAATCCCTAAAGTTTTAAAGGGATGCGACTTGCGAGTTTCGGCACCTACGGGGACCGGTAAAACGGCGGCATTTATGTTGCCTGCGCTAACCGCGCTTTCCAGACCTTCAATGATTAAGGGCTCAGGACCTCGCGTTTTGATTCTGGTTCCAACAAGGGAACTGGCTATTCAGGTGGCCTCGCAAGCGACGAAATACAGCAAAAACTCCAAACAGATCAAAACGCTTTGCATCTACGGCGGAGTCCCCTATCGCGACCAACTGCGTGATTTAAGAAATAAATATGAGATTATAGTAGCGACCCCCGGCCGGCTGATTGATCATCTGGAGCAAGGGCGCATCCATTTATCGCGTGTTGAGATGTTCATACTGGACGAAGCGGACCGCATGCTTGATATGGGCTTTTCGGAGCCGGTCAATCAAATCGCGGATGCCATCACGACCGAGCATCAGACCCTGTTATTCTCGGCGACGCTGAAAGGCAATGTTCTTTCCCTGTCGCAAAGGCTGTTAAAGAATCCGCTTGAGATCGTTGTTCAGGCTGACCGGGAGGAGCTGCTCAATATTGATCAGCGTTTGCACTATGTTGACAACATCCAGCATAAACATAAAATCCTGCTGCATCTTTTAGCGAACTCTGAAATTGAGCAGGCGATAGTATTTACATCTACGAAACGCTTAGCGGAAGAACTGGCCATGACGCTTATTAAAACCGGCTATTCGGCAGCGGCGCTGCATGGGGACAAGAACCAAAGGCAGCGCACCCAAACGATTGACCGGCTGCGCAAAGGTTTTGTGAAAATACTGATTGCGACCGATGTAGCCTCCAGAGGGATCGACATTAAGAACATATCCCATGTCATCAACTTTGATATGCCGAAGGAATCGGAAGATTATATACACCGTATAGGCAGAACCGGCCGTGCGGGTGCAGTCGGCAAGGCTCTTTCATTTGCCACCTACCGCGAGCAGTCGATGATTTACTCCATCGAAAAACTAACCGGTCAAAAAATGACCTGCGATGTAATCCCGACGCTTGAGCCGAAGCAAAAAGCCGCCGCAAAGCCCCGCCGCTTCGCCCAAAAAACAACCCCGCATAAGATTCCATCCGGACGCAAAAAGCCCTTTAAGCCCTTCAAAAAGGGGAATCGAGGCTAGCGCTCTGTCAACATTTTGGAAAAACGAATTTCTTAAATCCATTTTATCCTTCCAGTTTTTTGAGCAAACCGGCGAACAGTTCTTTATACCGAAACAACCTGAAGAATCGGTATAAGCAGACTATTTTTGAAATACGCTTGACACAGCCTAAACAGAGGCCTGCTCCGCGACTGTTCGGAAGAGGTAGGATTGACTGCAGCTTTCGCCTCCGCCTCTTCGGGGTAATTTACGCTTCGCGTAAATTATCTCCCTCGCTTCGCCCCCAGTCGAACCGGGTTCGGGATTCGATAAAATCTTGTTCGTAGGATGTGCGAGGCAAAACAGCAGCACGCTGACCGACGAAGGCAATAGCCGAAGGCGCTATAGCCGAGGAGGAAGCGCGCAGCTGTGAAGCCGCAGCCATCCTACAAACAAGATTTTATTGAATCCCGAACCTAAGGTTCGATGCCGCTTCGCGTCATTGCATCCTTTCGGATGCAATCCTACCTCTTCCGAACAAAAAAAAAGAAGCCCTTTTGGGCTTCTTTTGTTCGGAAGAGGTAGGATTCGAACCTACGGTCCTCGTAAAAGGACTTCTGTTTTCAAGACAGATGCAATAGGCCACTCTGCCACTCTTCCAAAATCTTATCCCACTGGCAGGGGAAACTGCTTCAGAAAACGCATGTCGTTCTCCGTAAAGAAACG
>CAZCPS010000015.1:0-12690 GCA_964499895.1 uncultured bacterium
CCGATGCCCCCGATCGCTAACAGCTCTTCTTTAGGCAGCTTCATCAACTGTTCCAGACTCCCCGCCCTATCCGCCAATAGCTCGGCCGTCTCTGCGCCCACGAGCTCGATCTCAAGCCCCGTTATAAATTTTTTTAATGTGCACTCTTTGGATTTTTCAATGCTGGCAAGGAGGTTGGAAATGGATTTTTTCTTAAAACCGTCGAGCAATGAGAGCATCTCTTCATTTAAAAGATAAATGTCGGAAATGCGCGCGATAAGGCCCTTATCCACCAGCTGCTCCACCACTTTTTCACCCATATGCTCGATATCCATCGCCGCCTTGCTCGCAAAAAAGATCAACCGGCGCAGCCGTCTGGCGCCGCACTTGCTGTTTTTGCAGCGCACCGCCACTTCATCCGGTTTGCGGAAGGTGCCGCTATGACAAATAGGGCAGCGCTCGGGCATATGCCATACTTTGGCCTGTTTGGAGCGTTTTTGAAGGTCTACCGATACCACCTTGGGAATCACATCGCCCCCCTTTTCAATGATCACAAAATCCCCTTCGCGAATATCTTTGCGCCGTACCTCATCTTCATTATGCAGAGTCGCGCGGGCAATCGTACTGCCGGCCAAAACGACCGGCTCCAATTCCGCCACAGGCGTCAGCACACCGGTACGGCCGACCTGCACCGTAATCTCTTTGATTCTGGTGGATGCCTGCTCGGGCGCAAATTTATAGGCCGCGGCAAAGCGCGGCGACTTGCCGGCGGCGCCCAACCTTGCATGCCAGGCGAGATCATTGACTTTTATGACGATTCCGTCGATTTCAAAAGGCAGATTGGGGCGCTCTTCCCTGACGCGTTCGGCAAACTGCCAAATCTCAGCCAGATTGCGGCATTTGGCAAAATGGTTCTCGCCGGATACCGGCACGCCCAATTCTTTTAGATAACGGTGCACTTCAAACTGACTCGCGAGGCCGGCTACGGGCTCGGCGATACCATAGCACACCATGTCCAAAGAACGGCGGCTGACCTCTTTCGGCGAGAGCAGCTTTAATGAACCGGCGGCGGCGTTGCGGGGATTGGCCCATGGTTCGAGTCCGGCATCTATGCGCTCCTGATTTTGCAGGGCAAAAACTTTCTTGCGCATAAAGACCTCGCCGCGCACCTCCAGATGGGGAGGAAAATCGCCCTGCAAGGAGAGGGGCAGAGTTTTAATCGTCTTGATATTGGCCGTTACATTGTCGCCAAGAACCCCATTGCCGCGCGTTAGAGCGCGCACAAGATGTCCTTTTTCATATCTTACGGAGATGGCCAGCCCATCCATTTTAAGCTCGCAGCAAAACTCCAAATCAGCGCGGCCCGAAAGCTTATGCACCCTCTTGATAAAATCTTCAATCTCTTCTTTCGAGTAGCTGTTGGCAAGCGATAGCATCGGTACGACATGCGCTCCATGCTCAAACTCTTTTGTCAGCGCTTCGGAGACCCGCCGGGTGGGCGAATTAAAGGCGATTTGATCGGGATGCTCCTTTTCAAAGGCTTGCACCGACTTGAATAACAGGTCATATTCATAATCGGAGATAGCCGGCTTGCACTCATCATAATAGCGCCTGTCATGCTCGATGAGCTCGGCTATCAGTTGCAAATATTCTTTTTCCGTCTGTGGAGCTTTATGCACGCTTAACCTCCAAAATTACCGTAGCAAGCGGCGGCACACGCAAAGAAAAACCGTCCGCCCGCAGCTCTTCCTGTTCTAATATATCAGTTTCAAGGCCTGCTTTGCCATATTTTTTGAGATCGGTATTAAAAACCACCCGCACGCTCACAACGGCCTTGACCGGCAGCCAATACCGCTCCATCACCTGCGGCATAAAGTTGTGAACGCAAATTAGGCGATCCTCACGGCCTTTGCGCCAATAACTGATCACGCAATTTTGATTGTCGGTAAAATCGATCCACTCAAACCCATCCGATTTAAAATCAAGCTCCCACAGGGCCGGGCGGGATAAATAAAATCTATTCATCTCCCTGACATATACCTGCATCGCCATATGAAACGGCTTTTCCAAAAGATGCCAGTCCAGCTCTCCTGCGCAATTCCACTCTTTAAACTGCGCGATCTCGCCGCCCATAAAAAAGAGTTTTTTACCCGGATGGCACATCATATAGCTGTGCATCAGGCGTAAATTGGCAAACTGCTCTTCTTTCGTTCCGGGCATTTTAGAAATCAGGCTGCGTTTGGCATGCACCACCTCGTCATGCGAAAAAGGGAGCAGAAATTGCTCCTGAAAAGCGTACATCAAACTAAAGGTCAACGCGCTGTGATAGCGGGGCCGCAGCACGAACTCATTTTGAAAGAACTTCAGCGTATCGTTCATCCAGCCCATATTCCATTTCATATCAAAGCCCAGCCCATCCGATTCCAGCGGATGGGACACTCCCTTATAGGCCGACGACTCTTCGGCAATCATGAGTGCCTTGGGATAGCGCTGGTGGACGGCATAGTTTAAATGCTTGAGAAATTCTACGGAGGCAACATCGGGCTCCGACATGTCCGTCAGGCCAAAATCTTTATAGAGGATTGAAGAGACGCCATCAACACGCAATCCGTCGGCCTGCATTTTATCCAGCCAGAATAGTGCGCTGGCGATCAGAAAATTGGTCACCTGCGGTTTGGCGTAATCAAATGTTCTTGTCTGCCACTCGGGATGCAAAACATCGGCGGTTTCATAAAGCGGCGAACCGTCAAAAGCACCCAGCGCGAATTCATCGACCGGAAAATGGCCGGGCACCCAGTCCAAAATTACGCCGATGCCCTCTTTGTGCAAATGATCCACAAAACATCCAAAATCGGCAACCGAACCAAAGCGCGAAGTCGGCGCAAAAAAGCCGGTCACCTGATAGCCCCAGGACTCATCTAAAGGATGCTCCATCACCGGCAAAAGTTCAATGTGGGTAAAGCTCATCATCTTACAGTAAGACGCAAGCTCCTCCGCCAAATCGCGATAATTTTTAAAACGCCCATTTTTGCGGCGCCATGACCCCAGATGCACTTCGTAGATGTTGATTGGCCCGTCAAGCGGCGTGTAAGGCGGGAAAAGAGAGCTCTTTGCAATTTCGGCCGTCATCGAAGCATTTCCGGGCCGCTTCTCAAACGCGAAAGCCATCGGATCAGATTTAAAGATGACATCGCCTCCGGCTGTATGGATGGCATATTTATAGCGCTCGCCGGATGTCAGTCCGGGCATAAACAGCTCAAATATGCCGCCGCCGATTTTGGCCATTGGAAAACAGCCATCCTGCCAGTGATTGAAATCGCCTACAAGATAGACCGCCTCGGCATGCGGCGCCCAAAGAGAAAATCTAACCCCCTCCTTACCGACATGCGCGCCCAGCCAATTATATAAATCGTAGTACTTGCCGCTCTGAAAACTGTCAATCTGCGCCAAGGTGCTTTTAGGGGCAAAGATATAAGGGTCGAGCGCTTTGCGCCCATCCGGATAAAAGACCTTGTAGTCCTGAGCCCGAAAGGAGTCATTAACAACAATTTCAAAAATATCGGCGCTCACTCGCCTGGCCGCCTGGCGGCGTCCCTTGATTTCAACAAAAACATCTACACCGGCAGGACGGAGCAGACGGATGACATTTTTTTTTAGCCCCAGATATTCATGAGGCTTATTGAATGGACTAAGCATTTTTACTTTTGGAAACAATCAAAATAATAACTACTATCTTTTTGTACTAAAATTGCTTCTTTAACGGAAACATTTTTTCCATTTAGACGAAAAGAGCGAATTTTTGACGGCCATATAACGGAAAGCTCCCCTTGCCTATGGGATTTAAAGATCGCTCTGCGAATCATCTTTTTGGTCCACTCCAGATGCCAAACGCCATATGGAGCGCAATTTAAATTGATAAGCCGTCCGGCGGTAAAAGCCGCCGGCAGGTTTTTTAGAATCGAAAACCGGCCGCCGCTTTCGCTGAAAAAAAGCTCCCTGATTTTTTGATAGCCGATTACGGCTAAGGATGAGGCGTCGCCTGCTACCCTCTCCGGCGGTAATATCCCCTGAAAATCTTCATCATTCAGGCGCGGCGCGAAAAGGCTCGAAAAACCGGTCTTATACCCTTCTTCCAACTGCCCGCTTTGCACCAGGCCGGCCGCACCGGCTATGCAAGGAGCCGGGCAGGGTAAAAGCTGCCCGAGGGCAAACCAGAAAGGCAGTATCTCCTTCAGGTCCATTCGTCGGCGCATCATGTCGACATCTTGCGCCTTGTCAACACCCAAAAAGAGCCGTTCCATCGTAGCCGGCCGCTCTATGGAAGTAAACGGAACCGGAATAATTTCATTTTTGGCGTATTTGAAATTTTTAGGTGTTTTTTCAAACAGGATGCCCTCTTTTGCGGTAATGCGATAGCGTAATTCCCTGGAAAAAACAAAAATTTCGGCCCGGTCCAAATGCAGAAAAACGGTAAAATCAGAAAGCGGCGCGGCAAGATCCCAATCAAAAAGCAACATCTTTGCCCCGTTTTGCAATAATAGCCTGGCCGGATGGACTGTTGCCCGGGCGCCGGTCAACGGCAGGGCAGCCGTCACGGAAGAGAGCTTTGAATATGGCCTCAGTTTTTGCGAGATTACAATCGGCATGCTAAAAATCCCTCTTTCGTATTTTTCAAAAATTTAACTTTTACCAGAGCGCGCCTTTCACCCAACTTATTCATTCCTTTGGCTAAAATAAAGTGGCGGCTATGGCCCTCGCTTTCATTTTCCAAAAGCAGTTCGCCCTCCCGGCCTACAAAAGTCTCTCTGGCGGCAAACGCGAGTTCGGAAGAGAGCTGCATCAGCCGCGTTTTACGGTCGGCAATAACATTTGAAGGTACTTTGTTTGCGTAGGCCGCGGCCGGAGTGCCGGCGCGCTCGCTATAAGGAAACATGTGCGTATGCGCAAAACCAACCTTTCCCATCATGTCCAGCGTCGCCAAAAAATCTTCTTCCGTTTCGCCGGGAAAGCCGACGATTACATCGGTAGTAAAGACGAAATCAGACCGCTCTCTCCGTAAAAATAAGACTTTATCTAAAAATTCGCTGCGCGTGTAGCGCCGCCGCATGCGGCCAAGCACCGCGTCGCTGCCCGACTGCAAAGCCAAATGCAGATGCAAACAAAACTTTTCGCTCTCCAGCATTGCTCCCATAAGTTTTTCGCTCATCTGGTCCGGACCCATCGAACCGAGCCGGATGCGCTTTATGCCGAAAATCTTGCCGACCGCCGCAATCAGATCGGAAAGATCCTTATTTTCAAAAGCATAGTCGCCAACATGGATGCCGGTTAGCACCACTTCCGGATAGCCGTTTTCGGATAGCCGCTCCGCCTCATCAATTATCTCAGAAAAGGGACGGGAAACCGAGCGCCCGCGCAAATGGGGAATAATGCAATAGGAACAAAAATTATTACAGCCATCTTGCACTTTGACAAATGCGCGGCTGTGGCCATAAAAATAACTAATGCCCGCCTCAACATCGCCCCCAAAAGAGCTTCTTAATTTTTTTTTATCAGCTATCACTTCCATGCGCGGGTCGGATAGGCCATCCAAATTTTTTTGAATTCCGCAGCCGGTAATAATTATTCTCTTTAGCTGCCCATCTTTAAGCAATGCTTTGACCATCTGCCGCACGCGCTTTTCAGCAGAAGCCGTCACGGCGCAGGCATTGACGATGGCCAGCTCCGAGGCCTCGCCTCTGCTTGCAGGCCGCCAGCCCAGAGCGCAAAGCTGCTCATGAAGGCTTTGCGACTCGTATTGGTTAGTGCGGCATCCGAACGAAACTATTTTGAATGTAGGCATGCAAATATTATGCCAAAGCCGGCACAATAGAGCAAGCCTCCAGAAGACTAGCCAAAAAATATTCTATATGCTACCATAAAATTTATGGATTTTTCACTGTTTTTGAGTACGGCTCTCTATCTTTTTCTGATCATTAACTGTATAGGACAAGCGCCTGTCTTTGTTAAACTGCTCGAACATTACGAGCCTAAAAGGCAAAGAATCATTATCATTCGCGAAGTTTTTATCGCTTATATGATGCTTTTGCTCTTTACTTTTTTCGGCAACGAAATTCTCTCTTTCTTAGATGTCTGCCCTTCCATTATCAGCGTAGCGGGCGGCATTTTACTCTTTTTAATCGCGATCAACCTCATTTTTCCCGGCACCTCCGAATCGGACGCCATACCGGAACACGAGCCTTTGATCGTTCCTCTCGCAACCCCCATTCTGGCCGGCCCCGGCTGTATCGCCGCCGTCATGCTTTTTGCGACAAAACGGGGCGAACTGCTAGTCACCTTTGCCCTGCTGGCCGCTCTTGCCGTCTCAGCCGGCATATTGCTGCTCGGATCCAAAATCAAAAGCGTACTGGGCGACAAGGGTATGCATGCTTTGGGAAAACTGGGCGGTATGCTGCTGGCGCTAATCAGCATTCAGATGCTGGCCAATGGAATCATTCAACTGGTAAAAGACAATTTCAACATTTAGGGCCCGTAAGGAAATAACTGCCCATTTCGGCAACGCGAAAGCTCCCGCGATTGACCGATCGTAAGCTACCTAATATTAGAAATATAGGGTCGCTTACGATCGATCAAGCCCGGGGCTTTGGCGCAGCTGAAATGTGGTAGTTATTTCCTTACGGGCCCTTAATATTCGTAGGCGGCAAAACGCGCTGCCATTTCTTTGGGCACCATTGCGTCAATTATGATATTGTTGCCCTCATATTCGGAAGAAACTACACAGCCCTCTTTCATCAAAAAACTTACTTGGGCGTAGTCGCTTTGTAAAAACTTCAGCTTCATATGGCTGCGCAAATTATTAATTTCTTTGGCCATTTTTTCCTGCAGATCCTCGAGGCCGTTTTTTTTCAAGGCCGAAATCAAGACCGTCTTGGGAAAGGTCAGCTTGAGCCGGGCCAGTTGCGCCTGCGGCGAGATGGCATCGGACTTGTTAAAACAGGTAATTATGGGACGGTCTAACGCATTCAGCTCCTTTAGCACTTCCATTACGGCTTCAGCCTGGTTAAACGCCTCCGGCTGACTGATATCAATCACATGGATCAATATATCGGCTTCCAGCGCCTCTTCGAGCGTGCTGCGGAAAGCCGATACCAGGGTATGCGGAATTTTGCGGATAAAGCCAACCGTATCAATCAGAACGATTTCCCGGTTGCCGGGCAATGTATACTTGCGGGTAGTCGTATCCAGAGTCGCGAAAAGCTTGTCCTCAATCAAAATATCGGCGTTAGTAAAAGCTTTTAGCAAAGTTGATTTACCGACATTGGTATAACCCACAATAGCAAAAGAGGGAATGGCGCTTCTCATGCGCTGGGCGCGCATGGTAAGTCTCTGTTTTTTAACTTCTTCGAGCTGGCGTAACAGCATGGTGATTTTGCGCTTGAGCGTCTGCCGGTCCATTTCGATTTGCGTTTCGCCGGCTCCCTTGAGATAGCCGCCGCTGCTGCCGCCGGTACGCTGGCGGCCAAGGTGAGTCCACATCCGCTTTAACCTGGGCATCTGATATTGCGTTTGGGCCAGCTCGACTTGCAACTTGGCCTCTTTCGTTTTGGCATGCTTGCAAAAAACGCCGATAATCAGTTCCGTACGGTCGATAACCGCCCTGTTTAGAGCCTCTTCGATATTGCGCTGCTGATGCGGAGATATTTCATCATCAAAGATCACGACATCGATTTGGAGCTTTTCGCACATTTCTTTGATCTCTTCGATTTTGCCTTTGCCCAAATAGGTCGCCGACACAATTTGTCTTAAAGGACAGGGCATTTGTTCGACAGGGATCACGCCGTAGGTGTCGCTCAAGGCAGAGAGTTCCCGCAAAAATTCCATGCATAGCGGCTTGTCTTTGCCGGTCTCATAAGTGCCGATAAGCAAAGCTCTTGCCTGTTTATTTTTCAACTCTTCCAGTCGGCTGACGCCCGGCTCGAAAACTTCTTCTTTCATAAATCATCCAGTTCAATTGAAAGTCCATCATAAGCAACATGAAAGCCTTCCGGCAGACTTTTAGATATGCTTTTATAGTCAATATCATGCGCTATATGCGTAAAATAAGTTTTTTTAACGGCGGCAATGCGGGCAAAATCAATTCCCTCTTTAAAGCTAAAGTGCACCGGCGAGGGCTCATCGCGCAAAGCGCTAATGACTAAAGTATCAACTCCTTTCAAATGGGTAAAAATTGTCCGGTCATACTCTCTGATATCCGTCACATAAGCAAAATTGCCGATACGAAAACCGGTAACCTTCACCTCTTTTTGAAAATAGGAAAAATAGCCAATTTCAATTCCTCCTACGGAAAATGTGCCGCTGTTTTGATGCAGCACCTGAAAATTAAATTGCGCCGATTCGGTCGTCTGCTTGTGCGGCAAAAAAAAGTAATAAAAGCGGCGGATCAAATCATCAAAGGTCTCTTTGGAAAGAAAACATAAATTGGCCCGGTTTTCCATAAAATTATATACGCGCAAATCATCCATGCCGCCAATATGATCGAAATGGCCATGTGTTAGAAGCAGCGCATCAAAGCCGGTAATATTGTAACGAAGAGCCTGCTCGCGAAAGTCAGGCCCGGCATCCAGCAACAAACGCTTGCCCTCCCGCTCGATAAAGAGAGAACTTCGCAGCCGTTTATTACGCGGGTCGGAAGAACGGCAAACGGCGCAGCCGCAGCCGATGACCGGTATGCCCATGGAACCGCCCGTACCTAAAAATGTTATTCTCTGTTTCATTCAATTCGGCCAATTTATCGTTTATACCGAAATGAATTCAAAATTTGGGTTTTCGGCGGCTTCAAAGCAACGAAATTCGACGATCTCAACCGGCTCAATATTATTAATATTAAGCCGGTTGAGATCGTCAAATTGCGACAGCTTTGAAATTGCCCAAAACCAAATTTTGAGTTCACTTCGGTATATGCCGGCAAAGCAATTTCGATGAAGCTCATTCTTCGCCGTCCGTTGTTGCGGTTTTATGAAAAAGGTTAAAGCATTCCGCGGCAAAATTAAAAAAGAAAACCACGCCGGGCGTCAGTATGGCGCAGAAAGGCAGCATAATGAAGAACCATTTTAACACAATCGAGAGAGACCTTTGCATTTCAGGAAAACTAAGTCCCGTCAGCACCGCGGAGAGGGAGAGCAATCCCACCATTAGGCCAAGCGGAAAAAGCGCGAAAAAGAAAAAAACCAGTTTCGAAAAAATATTTTCGCTTAGCGATGTCAATAGACTCTTGGTCAAATGAAACTTGCGGGTGGGCCGAAGCGCGATCGCCGGACTGACAAAAAAGAGCAAAAGAAGATTGATAATACAAAGCAGCAAAGCCGCAAAAATCAGTAAAAAGGGTGCGAAAGCCAAAATAATAGCCATTGCCTCACCTATGGCCGGAATTTCCTGCAGCAGCACAAAAATACCCAGCACAATCCACAAAAGCAAATAAATCAGGATCGGGGGAATGGCCAAGTAGGAAGTGCCCAGAATCAGCTGCCATGAACTTTGCAAGATCTTCAGATAGTTCCACCGGATATTTTTAACTTCATGGTGATAAATGCGGATCAGGAGCACGCCGAGCGAGAGCAAAACGCCTCCGGAGAGCAAAATCGGCAAAAAAGTCAGACTCATCGCCAGCCAGCCGCCCGCATTAAAGGCCAGCCCCCGGCAAAAGACTATCAGAATCCCGCAGAGGACCAATACAGTAAAGGTAATCAACAGCTTTACTTTTGAAAAAGCCAAATAAACCGAACGGTTAAAACAATTTTCCAAATCATTCCAGCGCATGAGCTATTTACTCCTGTAAAAATAATATGGATGATACACCTTTGCCTTTTTATCTTCATGCAATAGTTGAACAATAATACCCATGCTGCCGGCCATAGCCGAGAGCAGAGGAAAAAAGCGGGGCTGATCAAATCCGCAAGCGGACAGCAAAGCACCCGCGATGGCGTCAGCATTCGGATTCGGATTTCTAATTCTTGTGTGCTCTTTTAAAAAAGCCGATGCCTCCGTCTTGAATTGCAAAGCAGCAACAACAAGCGGCTCTTTTGCGAAATACTTTTCGGCGTAATTATAAAAAATATTGGCGCGCATGTCCTCTCCCTTAAAATCCAGGTTGCCAAAGCCCGGCAGAGGGCGGCCCTCTTCGATTGTTGTTTTAAAAACATCGATGAAGGCAATCGCGCCTTTATTAAATTGCGAAATAAGCCGGTAGCATTCGGCAATCGGTTCACCCAGGCGTTCGCCGGAAAAAGCAAGCAGCCCGCAAGACAGCGCCGCCGGAATGCTGCAGCGCCCGGAATAGGCGGCTTTGGCCGCGAAAGCCGGCAAAAACCCGGCGCCGCGGTCCACATAAAGATTGATAAAGAGCCGTAAAAAATCGGTAAAGCGGGGACGGTTGCCGGACGGGATGTTAAGACGGCAGGCAAAATCTTCCAGCCAGGGGCCCAAATTTTTGCAATAGCCCGGATCGCAGCCCAAGCAGTGGCAGATAACGCCGGCGGCAATAGCCGGCATGGCCGCCAATAATTCGAGCGGCGGTATTTTTTCCAAAAAAGCAATCGCCATCGCAAAAAGCAGGATGGGATCTTTGGCGGGATCCATCTTTTTAACGGTTTCGATCGCCGCAAGCGCATATGGAGAAATAGAGTCAAAGTACTCGGCAAAGGCCATAAGCTCTTTTTCCGCCGCCTCCCGGCCGCGGTATAAAAGGAAAATCACTCTAAGCGGATCCCATGAATAGATTTCGTTTAAGGAACGGCCGACATAAAAGAGGCCTTTTTGCGGGTCAATATATGAAGTGGAACTGTAGCCGACCGGAATATCGTGCAGGCCGCGCTCTAAATGATCTTTGGTGATCTCAAAAATAACATCTCTTTGCATGCAATCCTCTCCGCTTAGATGGCGCCTTCAATTATGCCCTTGCGGTAATTTTTCATCAATTGGACCATAAAATGCAAGTTATGAATAGTAGCCAGGGTATAACCGGTCATTTCGCCGGCCTTAAAGAGATGATGCAGATAAGCCAGCGAATAATTTTTACAGAACGCGCAGGTGCAGTTTTTATCGGCCGGTTCAAAGCGGCAGGCATTGGTCTTTTTAGTGATTTTGAGCGGCCCTTCTTTAGTCAAAAGCAGGGCGTGGCGCGCGGCGCGCGTAGGATAGGAGCTGTCAAATGTATCGATGCCAAGCGGCACGCACATGGAGAGCGATGGCAAATCGCCGATGCCCAGCAGGTGAATGGGCTGATCACCGGGCAGATGCGACACGGTGCCTTCCAGCATCTCATACATCTCCTGACGGTTTTTACCGACACTGCCGCCGATAGCAAAACCGTTAAAAGCGAGGCTGCCAAGAAACCGGCAGCTTTTTTGGCGCAGCTCCAGGTCAATGCCGCCATGCACTACGGCATACATGGCCTGCTGCCTTTCGTCCTGCAAATGCGCCCGCAGGGAGCGCTCTTCCCAGCGATGGGTTCTCTCGAGTGATTCCAGCAATTTTTGGGATTCGGTATGATAAGGAGGCAGTTCATCGAAGGGAATAATAATGTCGGCGCCAATCTTCTTCTGGGCCGCAACCGAACTCTCGGGAGTTAACAAAATTTTCTGCCCGTCACGGTAGGAGCGGAAGGCTACACCCTCCTCGGAAATTTTCAACACCAAGCCTTCGCTATTTCTTTGGCCGCGGCTTTTAAGCTCCGCGGCGACCGATCCATATGCCAGGGAAAAGACCTGAAAACCGCCCGAGTCGGTAATAATCGGCATATCGCGGCTTATAAACTTGTGGATGCCGCCGGCTTTCTCGATAATATCGGGCCCGGGCTGCAGCAACAAATGATAGGTATTGCAAAACATCAGCTCCAGACCGATCGAAGAGACGCTCACACTGTCGAGCGCTTTGATCGTGCCGTTTGTGCCGACGGCCACAAAGGCCGGAGTATGGATTTTGCCGTGAGGTGTCGTAATAATGCCGGCTCGGGCGCGCGATTTTTTGGATTGAGCCACAATTTCAAATTTAAAGCCGGTCATATACCTGTTCTCCGACAAACTTTTTGGAAAGCCTCATCGCTAGCGAAATGGTGAAAACGGCTAAAAGTTTTATTAGCCAGCTAAAAAGAATAACATCAAAAACCTTGAAGACAACCCCATAGAGAGCTCCGAAGCTAAACAATACAGTGTCAAACAGTTGCGAAACACAAAGCGAAATATTTTGACTGGCATACAGCGACAGTCTTTTGCGCAAAAAAGAAAAGAGAGCAATATCGAGCCGCTGGGAAAATAAAAAAACCGAAAGAGAGACTATTGAAAGGCGCGGCGTGATATTCATAATTTGCAAAAAGGCCGGATGCGTCATATCCGCGGCATCAGGCCGGTACCACAAATGAACAAGAGTAGCCGCCATATAAAAAAACATAAAGCCGAATGTAGTATAAGCGCACTTTTCAGCAAATGGCTTGCCGAAAAATTCCTGCGCCAGATTCAAGGCAAAAAAAGAGCCGACGGCAAAAGCGTCGCTAGCCGTCACGGTCAAATTAAAAAGGGTTATCTGCTTTACGACAAAAAGATTAGCCAAGACGCACGATAGCACTATGTAAGTTAATAGGGCTCCGCGGCCAAAGCGCAGAGCTAAAAGGAGCGCTGCCAAAATAAGCGCCAATTGTAAAAAAAAGATTATCTCATTCAT
>CAZCPS010000016.1:0-12553 GCA_964499895.1 uncultured bacterium
AAGACATGATCAACCTGATTGCTAAAATGTTCTTAAAAAACCCGAAAAAAGCGCTTCTGCTCACAAATCTACTTGGGGCCAGCATCAAAGACAACCCTGCATTGCAAGCTGCCATCAGCAAAATTATCAACGCGCTGGCACTGCCTCTAGAAACTAAGGTCGCCCTGTTACAGGCCTTTGAACAACCGTCCCTCAGCGCGCAAGTAATGGCATACATATTTCAGTATACTGAAGCAAACGGCAAGCCGCCTACTTTGGATGACCCTCAACTGGCAGCCTTGCTAAAGGCCGCCGATCCTGAAATGGCTGTAAAATTAATCCTGACTATCATGCAAAGCGACTCCAACCTTGGATTATATTTAATGAATCTATTGGGAACTCACTGGAAAACGGATATAAACAGCCGGACAAAAGATCTCATTAACAGGTTGCTGTCCAACACAGCTCTCAGTGAAAAAGATAAAGCCCTGCTCATTGCCGCCTTCTGCGATCCTTCCGCCGACTTTATGGCTGAATATCTTTCCAGCATCAGCCATAACAACTCCATAAATTATTATGAGAGCTTTAGAAAAAACGGAGATTTTCGAGCCGACATGGCACGCGAAGCAACGAAAGAAGACGAAGATCAAGAGAATGAATCGGAACAAGACTCCAGTTTCGCCTGATTCACCCCGTCAAAAAACAAACTTTTCACATAGTGTCTGCGTCATTTGACATCTATCGCCGGAACGACATTGGCGGTTTTGGCAAAATTCATGACTTGTTCCAGGGGCGCGCCGGTCTTCATCATAACCGGACAATATTTCGACAAAGCTTCGAAGTGCTTACAGACATGGTCAATATCCTGGCATCTGTCATAAATGTCTTGAATAAAGTCATCCTCCCTGCCGGGGAAGGCCAATAGAGCCCATTGTCTTAAAAATTCGCGAATATCCTTTTTAGTAAGAGCGCCAATTTTTTTAATGGTATCCTGGATAACGGGTGAATTAAAATCGACTTTGATCTTTTCCTGCAAGAACTCCTCCCGTAATTGCGCGTGGATATGCATTTTCGGATCATCCGTTAAATGATAAAACCCGGGGTGTTCCTTGGGAAGGCTTTGCTCCGCTCCTTGCAAGAAAGCGGCGGATTGCGCTCTTTGGCCATTGAAAACCTTGCAAGATTCGTCTTTGTTAAAAGCAACTATATCGCCCTCCTCGGTTATGCCAAAGTCTTTGGATTTTGTTTCCATATTAGAGAGAACCCAGTCTACCAGGCCATGCGCGGCCAACTGGTTGATCTGCTTTTGCGTAAGACGCGAAGTGTCAATAGAATGCCCCTTTTTCGACACTTTGCTTTCAGGTAATTTTTTCAGTTTTAAGGTGTCGGCGCCAATGCCTTGCTCGCCATTCCATTCCATTCTTCTTTTTTCGAAAGCCAGATCCGAAATAAGATGATGCGCAAAATGAGAAAAAGCGACTTTTGCTTCTGCTTTCAACTTGGAGTCGGCATCGATAAGCGGCGTAAATATGATCTCTTTTGCGCGGTGAGAATCGCGAAGAAGGCACATTCCCTTGGGGCCAAGCTTTTTTACTTTTTCTATCGAATGCGCCCATTGATCGGAAATGGAAAAATTCCGGTTTAAACTTGCCAGCAATTTAGTCATGCTAAGCGGTTTCAGTATGGGGTTGCCGGCACGATTATCCCTGCCGGTACCTCTTAAAATTTCCTTAATCTTTAACTTTCCATTCGGACGATAAAGCACCAGTTCAGTGGCGTTAATAGTTCCCTGGCCTCTTAGATAGGCAATATTTTCATCCTTGGCAACGCTTCTAAATCCATCGTTAATATTTTCATCAGTAAATTGTTGACCGGTGCTGGGTCTGGCAAACCGTTCGCTCAGCAGTTCGCCTCTCTGAGGCAGCGAGACGCCTTCCATATCCTCTTGAACTTCAACAACAATCACATATTGCATTTGGGAAGTAAGGTAGGCCGGGCCCTCAGTACTGAAATAAATCCCCTTGCCCATTTCGAGCCCGCCCCACTGTTCCGGCGACGATTCCAAAATCATTTGCAAATCAATTCCGCCTTGTATGATCGCTGCTGCCTTATCGCCGCCTGTTACGGAATACAATACCTGCCCCTTTTCAAGCCGATCTTTCAGTTTTAGCGATTCCACAGGATTTTGAGGGGTCAGAAGATAGGCCAATTCAACGCGATCCTGCTGCAGGCTGTTATAGATGGTCAGCAAATTTGCTTTTTGTTGGCGCAATAGAGGAAGAGTTTTGCTGCTCCCTAATATCTGGTTGGTCAAACCGGTCAGCCGTTCAAGCAGCGGACTAATCGCCATATTAATATCCTTGGCAAGGTTTTCCAATGACGCTTCATTAATATCAGGCGCAAATTTGTGGTAGGCGGCGATCCGGTTTTCCACAATTTTCCGAATGGTTGCAGAAACTTCTTTGCAAAAAGCCGGATTTTCTAAATCGATCGTTTTATCACTGATGCTTTTAAAAATATCGTTTAATTGTCCCCTTTCGGTCTTTATACGCAAAAGAGCTCGCTGCAATTCAACTTCCCGAGATGATATGGCAACGATGCTTTTGGTCCACTTTTGTAACGAGATAATGTCACTATCTTCTTTCAGATCCTTTGGCATTTGGCTAACCTTGGCATTAACCAATGAGGCTACCTGATTAATTTTTTCATTCAGATCGATTCCGTTTTGAGCCTGATCGCAAGCATCAAGTATCAATTGTCTTACTTCTCCTATTACAGTTGCTGCAACCTTCTTTTGAGTCTGCTGCAAAAAACCGGATCCTTCGTTAATCATGGCTTTTATTTGTATCCTTATATCACCCGACACTTATCACTCCTTTTTCCACTTTTTCACATAATTCTGTACTGGACAAAAATTAATTTTTTGTCCAGTACAGAGTTCACATATACCGAAAGGATTTAATAATTAATTTAAGTGTTTTTTACAGTAAAACATAAGCTGTTGACTGTTAAGCATTTGATAAAAGAGTTTAAGTTTATGTAAAGAAAATAGTTGTCAATTATATTAAGATATGATATAATTATTATTAACTTTCAGTAATAAAGAGCTACTCGAGCGCTGGAAAGACCGTCAAAGTCTTGATTTCGATTGGTCTTATAGAGGCGATAGAGATGAAAAAGCGCTTCTTGCCGGCGCAGGGAAGATAGGCAATCACTTGGGGGAAAAGTAAATGACTACAGCAAATAGCGCATCTTTAACTTATTATGAGCAAAGGGCGCTGGAGTTTATCTCTCAGCCTTTTAAAAGGGGCGAAGAAAAGGTTTTTAACATTTCTTCAGGCGAGTGGAGCGATTATTGCGACACAAAGCTGGCAGAGCGCCGTCAAAACTATCATTGCGGCGACAAGTTTTTGACTATGGGCGAAATAGCGCAAAAGAGCATTTTGACAAGGGAAATCCAAAAAGTCAAAGGCTCGCCACTAAAAATATATCTGATAAAGGACGATATCACTCAATTGGAAATTGATGCTATAGTTAATGCCGCCAATGAGACGCTATTGGGCGGCGGCGGCGTAGACGAAGCTATTCACAACGGCGCCGGACCATTGCTTGTCAGAGAATGCGCCTTTTTGGGCGGGTGCGAGGTTGGAGAGGCTAAAGTCACGAAGGGATATGATTTGCCGGCAAAACATGTTATACATACCGTAGGCCCGATTCTGCCGCAGAACCCGGACTTACTGGGTAAATGCTATAAATCAAGCCTGAAGAAAACAAAAAAAATGGGCCTTTCGGCTATTGCCTTTCCTTGCATTTCCTGCGGATTTTATGGTTTTCCCATAGAAGACGCGGCTAAAATAGCTATCGCCAGCGCAATCAATTTTATCCAAAAGAAAAAGCTGCCAAAGCTTGACGCCATTATTTTTTGCGTATTTAATTCCGTCCAACAAGAAGCTTATGAAAAAGCTTTATCCATAAATTAGCCGTTTTTTCATTTAAAAAAAATGTCATAGATTTTATTTGCACGCTGCTCTAAACTTTTTTTTCATTTGGAGGATTAAGCGTGAAAAAAGTTATTTTTTTCTTGTCGGTCTTGTTTGCCGGCCATATGGCCCAAGCAAAAGTCTATGACTGTTTTCTATTTTTCAACGAGTTTGAACTGCTAAAAATCCGCTTGGAGGAAATCTATGACCTTGTGGACTATTTTGTTATTGTTGAGGCAACTACCACCTTTAGCGGCAAGAAAAAAGAACTTCGTTTTTTAGAAAGGAAGGAAGAATTTTCCGGATATATGGATAAAATCATTTATGTGCCCGTGTATGAGGATATCGAGACCAATGGAAACCCATGGCCAAGGGAAACCTTTCAGCGAAACGCCATTATGAGGGGGCTTGGAAAAGCTAACAAGAACGACATAATTATTGTAAGCGATGTTGATGAGATCCCAAAGCGGGAGGCAATAAAGGAAGCTGTCAAAAAGATCAAAAAAAGCAAGAAAAGACTGGTGTCGTTTTCGGGAAACATGTACAAATTCTTTCTAAACAGGGTCGCTTCCGATCCGTGGAACGGCCCCATAGCCGGCCGCTATAGCCTCCTGAAACAATTAAAGCCTGAAGGTTTTCGAAGCAAAAGAGACTCCCAAAAAATCGCCAGGATCAAGGATGCGCACTGGCATCTTTCCAATTGCCTGGGATTTGAAAGGCTGATCGAAAAGATCACCTCTTTTTCCCACTACAGAGAGTGCAATTCCGACCTTGACCCCAAGCAGTTATATCTATCAATAATTAAACATTATGAACTAAAGCCAATCGATCATACTTTTCCTAAATATATTCAGGAGCATGAAAAAGAGCTTGAAGAGGCTCACTTGATTGATACCCTCGAGGGATATTTCTAGTGCTCTGTCACCATTAAAATTTAGGATTGTGCGGCGCCAAAGCCCTGGGGAGAGACGGGTTAAATAATGAAACGAATTTTTGCAACCAGACGCTAGAGCTCTGCGAGATCTTTTTTATTTGACGGTCTCTTTCATTTCCTTGTTTAGTGAATAGCTGATAACGGTTCTTATGACCACTAAACCGCCTAAGAGAGCCAATTCTTCAAGAGTTGGCCTAATGATGGTTCGAACTATATCGGCACCGATCATAAATTCCAGACCCATCAATAAATAAGAGCTCAATTTATATCTCAGACGGATTCTCTGTCCGGAAACATTTCTTCCAAGAATCCTTTTTGCTTCTATCGCAAAAAACTTAAAGACAGTAACCAAAGACCCCCAGACAACAATAAAAACACCAATTGAGCCGACACCTAAAGATAAATAATAAACCAGATCCATATTTTCCTCTAAAAGACCCCCAAAAAAACATAGGGTTTTTTTTGAATAGTGGATTATTTTCCAAGAAAAGTCAATAGCAGCAATAAAAAAGCCATTAGAATTCGCGAAATCACTTCCAACAAATGCTACGACAGAGCGCTAGTGCAAGACTAGGCGCTTTCCATCATATTGAAAAGGTCTAAAATTATTGCAAGTAATGACATCCCCTTTGGTCAAATAATAACGGGATTGAGGTGAAAGAACTCGTTCCTGGCCATTTACCTTAATGCTATGTTTCCATTTATCTTGCCTAAGAGCCAGAAAATCGCCTTTCGGAGCCTTTACAAAAGTCAATATAGCTGCAAGATCTTTACCAATCTCTGCGACAGATTCAATTTTATCTTCCTTAGACATTCCCTTTAAAAGCATTCCAATATTTCGGTAATTATAAAGAGAAGAAGTGCTATTCATAGGTTGCTTAAGTAATGCTTCAATAAAGCGATCATAATTGGAAACGGAATCAGGTAGTTTATGATCAAAGAAAATAATGGCCCGATCCATTCCGTATTTTCCTGCGTAATTTCCATGGACAGCTTTGCTCTCAAAAAAACGCCTGTTAGACAGCAACTCTTTTAGAGTAAACTGTTTGTCGTACAGGTCAAGCTGATATACCTGTGGAATAAATTCATGAGATGCAACCCGAAATCGGATGTCGTCAAAATCCCTTGCATTTACAAGCCTATTGATCCGTGAAGTCGCATAAACAACTGCCAGATGAACCAGCCTGTCCTTTAATGACTCCTTAACAGATTCTAGGTACAAGGCCATTTGAGAACCTGAATAAACAGCGTCATCAGCAAAAACAACATGAAACACCTCAGGATGACCGGCCAGATATTCTTTTAGCTTAGACCTATGCACAATTGCTTCAGGTGGATGCAAAGCCAAAACTTCTTTTGCCTGAGCAATTACCCATGCCGTACTTTTATCGGGAGCGTCATTAACAATAACATATTTTTGCCGGTCCGGAGGATAAGATTTAATAGCGGAAAGAGTATCTAAAAGCGTTTTTCTCAATTTATTTTTGAATTTGGCAAAACCGACTCGTTTAATCGATTTAATAAATTTTTCAGCCAAATGCCGCTTCTTTTTCGGAATGCCCGATAAAAAAGCATCTATCTTGTCTGCGCTTAAGCACAAATCATCAAATGGCATAGCCGGGTACCGCTCGATTTTGGTTTGATAGTCATAATCAAGCATTTTTTCGACCAGTTCATTTCTCTCATCTTTTGCTATCTCTTTATCTTTTTTTAAAAAAAGGTGCCGCCTTACTGCTCTCTGTATTATTTTTGCCGCTTTTTCCTCTTTGCTAATCTCACTCTGATAGTTTTCCTTCCGGGAATTTGAATTAACCCTGACATCATTCTTTATGAAAACAGAACAAAGAGCATAAACAACTAACATGACCGCCAGAGTAGCAAGCACAGCAAAAGCCACCATTGAAACAGCAGAAGCCAAACCAAAAGCTACTTTAATATAAAAGGCGCCGCCAGCCGCCCCAACAGCGGCTCCCGCGCACACTGAAACATTTGCTCTACTAGTATTTGCCTGTATTTTATCCACAAAAAAGACCCTCTTTCTTCCGAATTACTATGTTAATAGCGCAATAAAATTGATTATTATTAAAAACTTTAATTATATCATATTTTTATTTAAAAATCAAGTTTTTATAAAAAAAACAATAAAAAATGAAAACTAAACCCTGTTTTAAAACAAGAATCACCCCACTGCTAGCAAAGCATTTATAATTAACATGTTACAGAAAAAAAGGCTGTGCAAACCATACTTTCTTAATCCTCAAAAGCAAGTTCATCAATTTTAGCTTTTTTGCAGAAAGTAACAAACCTTGTTACAGCAACAAAAACAAAATCTTACGATATCGACACAAAAGCAACCTATAAACCACAGCTAGACCAGGCGCTTTCCATCATATTGAAAAGGTCTAAAATTATCGCAAGTAACGACATCCCCTTTGGTCAAATAATAACGGGATTGAGGCGAAAGAACTCGTTCCCGGCCATTTACCTTAATGTTGTAATTCTCTTTTTGTTTAAGAGCCAGAAAATCGCCTTTCGGAGCCTTTACAAAAGTCAATATAGCTGCCAGATCTTTGCCAATCTCACTGACAGCTTCAATTTTATCTTCCTCATCCATCTGAAGCAAAAGAATTTTTTGGTTTTCGTTTTTATAAATGGCAGTTGATGCATTCATTTCCTGAACAAGCAATCGTTCGATTAAGCTGTCATAATTGGAAAAATAATCAGGAAGTTTATGGTCAAAGAAAATAACAGCCCGATGCATATTATGTTTTCCTTTAACATCCTTACCTTCAAAAAATCTCCAATTATCTTTCACCTCGTTTTTAGCAAACTGACTGCTATATATGTCAAGCTGACTTAGCATCGGAATAAATTCATAAGATGCGACACGAAATCGAATTCTATCATCACTTTTGGAATTTACAAGCCAATGTATACGCGAAGTCGCATAAATAATCGCCAGATGAACCAGCTTATCCTTTAACGAATCCCTAACGGCTTCAAGATATTCACTCAGCTGCGCACCTGAATAAGCGCCATCATCAGCAAAAACAACATGAAACACCTCAGGATGACCGGCCAGATATTCTTTTAGCTTAGACCTATGAACAATTTCCTCCGGTGGATGTAAAGCCAAAACTTCTTTTGCCTGGGCAATTATCCATGCCGTACTTTTATCGGGATCGTCATTTACAATAACATATTTTTGCCGGTCCGAAGGATAGGATTTAATGGCTGCAAGAGTATCTAAAAGCGTCTTTCGCAATTTATTTTTGAATTTGGCAAAACTGACTCGTTTAATTGATTTAATTAATTTCTCAGCCAAATGCCGATTCTTTTCCGAAATGCCTGATAAAAAAGCATCAACCTTTTTTGCGCTCAAACACAAATCATCAAATGGCATAGCCGGATACCGCTCGATTTTGGTTTGATAGTCATAATCAAGCATTTTTTCAACCAGTTCATTTCTTTTATCTTTTGCAATCTCTTTATCATGTTTTAAAAAAAAGATATCGCCTCACAGCCGCCTGAATTGTTTTTGACGCCTTTTTCTCAATATTAAATTGCCGGATTTTCAGCATGGCTTTTAATATCGTTTTGGCCGCTTGCTTTCTTGCAGCAAAAACTTTTTGACGATCAGGTAAATAATGGCGCCAAAATCTCAAAATTTTAGCGGCAGCTTCTTGTTTCAGCTTTCTTTTGCGCTGAAGCAACTCTCGATTATCACGAAAAGCTCTTTGAATAATCCTGACCGGCATCTCTTTTTTAACTTCAACTATCGCTTCATTAACAACCTGCCGCACCTCTTTTGCAGCATCGCCAACTCTTGAAAAACAGTGAAATTTATGACTATTACGCGTCTTGAAAATGTTCGGTTTTGTAAAAGCTTCAATAAACTTGATGGCATCCGCAGAGTAAAACTCCGGACTTAATACAATAACATGAGAGATATTGCCAAGCATTTCGAAGCCACAATTATTCTCAAAGAAATTATAATCCACAATAGCTGAAGGAAATTTTCCATCAAGTTGCGGCCGCATTTGGGCCAGGACCCAGTTAAGCACAGGATTCTCATGATCAATAAGTACAAGATATTCTTCATTATTTGGTATTTCCTGCAACAACCGGCTCATTTCCTTTTGCAAAACTGATATCAAAGAAGAACAATCCACCCTCTGCAAACTAAGAATAATTATACCGGCTGCAGAACGGTCTTCAGCGGGCAGCTTAAGCAAATACGCCTCTACATCAGAGGGATTATTTACATCGCCTAATTCTTGAATATCAGGATAATATGAAGGAATCCCCGATAATGGTTTAACTTCTCCCGTTGTTTCATAATCAAAATTTAATAAGATGCGATGTTTATTTTTATAAACGCCTATTTCCTCTTTGCATTGGCTGGAAGCAAAGAGGGAAGTTAAATACAAATTAAGTAATTTGGATAACATATCAGCTGATATTAATTTAAATTAAATTAAATTAAATTAATTATATCATTTTTTTTCTTTAAAATCAACCGATTTTTACAAAACCAAAGCTTGACACTGACCAAAAAAAATATTTTTAAAACATGTGCAACGACGAGATATACCGAAGCAACCTGAAGAATCGGTTTTGGGCAATTTCAAAGCCTCAATGTAAAGGACTTATGGGAAACGGCACTAGACTTTCAAATCATAGAAAACTAACCGGCCGTCAAGATTTATAAGGTTTTTCAAAGGCAATGGATCACCTGCTCTACGCCCCTTATTTCGGGTATAAGAAACCTTCTGCACAGGCACCGGCCTACCGGAAGGGCAGGAACCGGCTACCAGCAACCCTTCATCTCTGTTGTAAACAAGACCTGACACTCTTCCGTTAAGGCCTTCTTCTAAAGTCCACAACACCTTTCTCAATATCGATCAAACCCGTAGCTCCCCGCGTAAAAGCGGCCGTTACCAAAGAATTACTGCCAATCAATTTACCCATGTCGGTCAGCTGGCGAGATATACTCCCGACAGGCATGGCTATTTCCTTTTCTTTTCTTAAGCGCCTAGTGCTTAGATCTTTTTGTTTCCACGCATAAACACCCAACCTGCTAGACGCATTAGTCTCATAGTTAGCTATGAAAAACCTATTTCCCTCAAGATGTTGAATCCCTTGAATTAAAGATGAAAAATCTTTTTGAAAAATACAGGGCTTATCTTTAGCCTTCAAGTCAAATATAAACATCCTCTTATTTGATCCGGCCAGCAGGTTATCCTCCGTTGACTCAAGCGCTCCAATGCGGTTTTTGTTTTTTCCATTAATTTCCTTAGGAGCTCCCCAAGCGTCGCCCTTATCCCAACATGTTCGGCTACATTTCCGGCCGCGCATAGTACTCCAACCGCCCCCATTATTACTAACAGTCGACTGAGAAAAATTGCGCGAATTTAAATCGCCGTTGATCTCCCCGTCGCTAAGATTCAGCTCATCTTCAAGAATAATTTCGTCATCACCAAGATCTAGACCGCTATCAACCTGAATTAACCCGGGGCCGCTTCCGGAAAGCTTCTTGTCGCAGGCTTGCTCACCGTCCCAAATGCTCAGCAATCCATTACGCCGGCCAACAGCGTAGCCATTTCCATTATTAATTGCTTTCATCACAATGACCCATAAATCACTATAACACCCGGATTCAGGACGCTTGTTTTCCTGCATAAGCTCACAATCCCAGCTCCAGCGCTTTACCGACCCCTCTCTCGAGCCGCTCAAAAAACCTTCTTTCAAAGCAACTAAAGATTGTATGCGATCGCTATGAACATTTTCAAACACCCGTGGTTTTATTTGATAATAATCATAAATGTTCGTGGTGGATTCCAGTATATTAAACATAAAAAAACTACCTCAAACTAATTAATTAATTAAAAACAACTGAAACTATAATATAGCATACATATTTTAAAAACAACTTAAAAAATGAATATATTTTTTTTACGAGACACTGTAAATTAGTCAGATCTATACCCAAGCAACCTCAAAAGGTGGGTTTTCGGCGGCTTCAAAGCATCGCAATTTGCCCAAAACCACCTTTTGAGGTTGCTTGAGTATATTTCAACAACGAGGATTTTATGAGCTTTTCCATTTCGCAAACATCCAGCGCCGAATCATTTTCGGACTTTTCATTCGATTACAACGAAGACTTTGAAGAAACCGCTTCCAAAGCATCAAAAAAAGCTCGCCCCATGTCTTCAAAAACAGAGCACCCCCAAAAAAGTGATTTTAAAGCTCAAAAGCCTGATTTCAATGAAAGTAAAATAAAATGCAAACTGGTCGCTCTCAAACTAAATAACTACATGCAAAAATACAACCTTAACCAACAAAAACTCTCCAAACAAACGGGGGTCGCCTACGCTCTGTTCTGCAGATATTGCCACGGCCATTATCTACCCAACAAAAATACTGTAGAGAAAATCGATAAAGTCACAGGCATTGGGCTAAAAGAAACCCTTTCAGCAAAAAGCTACAATGTAATTACCGGCGAAAACCTAAAGCTCTTTCTTGAGCTCTACCAAATAAACTTGCAAGATTTTGCGCAGCTTATTGATATGGAGCGCCGCCATCTATTTAATTTTTGCGAAGGCAGACTAAGCCTTGATACCGGTTGGCAGCAAAAAATTTGGCATTACCTGAACCTGCTGGAAGAAAACAGCGAACAATCATGGAAAACCAACCCGCTAAAACTGCGAATTGGAAAAAAGATCGAAAACTACTTACGCGTTCACAAAATTACTTTAAAGCGGTTTTCAAAGGAAACCGGGATACATCCGTCAACTATCAAAAAATACCGCAACAGCAGACACCAGCCTCCTTCCGGATTTCTAAAAAAACTCGAACAGGAACTGCAATCAACACCCTCACAAAAAGACATTAACAAAAGGCTGCGGTTATCCTTAAGACGAAAAGTTGAAAATTGCGTAAACACAAACAAAATTTCTCCTGAGATCTTTGCCGCAGTTGCCAACATCACAATGGAACAGCTCACAACATACCTGGAAAATAGTGCCAGAATCGATCAAAGAATCTACCGAAAAATAAGGTTAGCGCTAAAAATAATTCGGCAGCCGTCTCCATCAACGACGCCAAACCTCCCAAAGCAAGTTTTACAAAAAACGCAGGCAAATTTTTTAAGAGAAGAAGCAAAATACCTTTTAACAATAATGAACTTTTCATGGACAAGCTTTGCCGAATTAGCCGAAATCAGCGAAAGCACGCTTGAAAGATTTCTGGCAACCGACGACTTAATCACTCCAAAATGCGCTCAAGGCATCGAAAGGGCCTTAAAAACAATTGCCGAACCCTCTTTTATACAAATGAAGCCGGCTAACTTAAATGATGAGATGGAAGAAAGCCGGTTTGAACAAGAGCCCTTGCAAAATACATTCCAATACATTCCCCAAACTTCCTGCTCCTTTTTTAAAAACCTTAGCTCTGAAGAAACAGAAGCCCCTCCTCTTTTCACTCCATGGCAAAACTTATGACAAAAAACCAACGCCTAATACCGCTCAACTAAGGGCCCGTAAGGAAATAACTACCACATTTCAGCTGCGCCAAAGCCCCCAAGCTTGATCGATCGTAAAAAGGCCCTATATTTCTAATATTAGGTAGCGTGCGATCGGTCAATCGCGGGAGCTTTCGC
>CAZCPS010000017.1:0-12522 GCA_964499895.1 uncultured bacterium
TTTCGATAGCTTTGAAATTGCCCAAAACCACCTTTTGAGGTTGTTTGGGTATAAAGTCTGCCTGAAAAGCCGCATAATCATCTCCCCAATAATTAAACTTTTAGAATAATCATTTGATAATTATTTGCAAGCCCGTCGTTGTTCATTTATCATATGTGCTATTACAGCCGTTCGTCATCGTCATCATGTTCAGGATCAAAGTCTTGCAGAGTTCCAAACTTTTTACCGGTCAGCTTGCGGACAAGAGAGAGAACTAGCGACACCGCGACATAGCCCCAGACGATAAAAGCCAAAACAAGCGGAAAATAGTGTAAAACGCCATAGAGCATCACGATCGCCACTATCATGACCAGAATTATTAAATGAAAGGAGGGCAGCTTGCAATGCAATGATTTCAGGCTGGGAAATTTCCAGCGGCAAATCATCAGATAGCCGATAACAGCCGGCACAAAACATAAAATATAGGCGCGCACCGTCGGAGTAAGATTAAAAAAACTTACAAAATAAGGGGTAAAAAGCAGGAGATTAGCTGAAACAAGTCCTGCCGCGGCGGCCGTAATCGGCAAACCGGTAAAATATTTCTTATCATCAATTTCCGCCTTGGCATCGCCCTTGATTTTAAGCTTTTTAACATTAAAACGAACCAGACGCAGTATGCCGCACAGGGCATATATCATACAGCCGGTCGCCGCTAGAAAAGATAAAAAAGAAGCTTGCTGCAAAGAGAGACTTTTAAGCATCAAAACAACCGGTGCGACCCCAAACGAGACCGCGTCCGAGAGAGAATCGAACATAAACCCAAATTCGCTCTCCGCTTTTAGCACGCGGGCTGCCGCCCCGTCCATAAAGTCGGCAAAAGCCGCCAATAATAGCAGCAGCGCCGAGGAATTGACCACTTCATAAGTACCGGAGCCCGGCTCAATCATATTGATTTTAAAAATCACAAACAAACCGCAAGCCAACCCAAACGCCGTAATAATATTGGGCACCCAATACTTCTGCTTCATATTATTTCCTTATAATCGAACTCTCTGTACTGGACAAAAATTGGGTATACAAGCAATTTTTGTCCGGTACAGAGGAACTATTCAATACACTCACTATACCATAAAACGGCTAATCAACGAAATAAAATCTCCACCCCCTATATACCGAAACAATTTTATTATCAAAAAAAAGTTATTACTGTAAAAAAATTATATAACTTCATATAAAAAGAGAAATGCCCAAAGGAGGACTCTCATGGCAAAACGCGTCATAAAAAAGGCTTCTAGTTCGCGTACGCGCACTAAAACCACAAAAAAAATGGCTCCCTGCGCCAAATCAACACCGTGCAAAAAAAAAGCGGTTAATAAAAAAACCGTAAAAAAAACAACCTCAAGCTATCATCCGGCAACCGGACTATCCCGCACTACTAATGCCGCCGCTCCGGCTTCCTACATGAAGGAATTTCAAAATATCGAAAAAAAACTTAACTCCTGCTGGAATAAATTAAACAGAAATGCTCGCAACAAAAACACTAGCGCGGAGACCATCGCAAAAGAAAAAAATGAACTGGTCTTCCTGCTTGGCGAATGCAACTATTTGGTAGAACAGGCCAAACAGGCTAACAAGAAAAAATAATCAGACATAAAAAAAGCGTCAAAATCTCTTAAATTTTGACGCTTTTTTTTCCTTCTTTTGCGCCTTGGCAAAAATCTTAGAATAACTTAAATTTATTCCTATATACCGAAACAACCTGAAGAATCGGTATATTTACAAACAAATAGAGGTTGCCAATGACTGCCAAATTTTCTCCCGGAAGCGTATATCATGACTTTGAGACCACCAAGGTAACTGCCATAGGCGAAATCAACGCCCGCCTCCTTGAGCTAACCCACCTGCCGACCGGCGCTAGAATCATGCACCTGCAAAACGACGATGAGGACAATTTGTTTTGCCTGGCATTTCAAACTTTGCCTAACAACTCAAACGGCGCGCCTCATATTCTGGAACATACCGTACTGTGCGGCTCTAAGAAATTTCCGGTCAAAGATCCCTTTTTTTCCATGCGCCGCCGCAGCATGGCTACCTTTATGAACGCCATGACCGGCAGCGATTTTACCTGTTATCCGGCAAGTTCTTTAATTAAAAAAGACTTTTACAACCTGCTCTCGATCTACATTGACGCCGTTTTCCACCCGCTGCTAAAAAAAGAGAGCTTCATGCAGGAAGCGCACCGTCTGGAATTTATGGATCCCAAAGATCCACATAGCCCGCTGATATACAAAGGCGTAGTCTACAACGAAATGAAAGGCGCCATGAGTTCGCCCGACGCCCGGATATACCATAAAACAATGACCAACCTGATGCCCGATTTGCCCTATGCCCATAATTCCGGCGGCGAGCCAAAAGAGATCCCGTCGTTAACCTATCAGGGCTTATTGGAATTTCATAAATACTTCTACCACCCTTCCAACTGCCTGTTTTTCTTCTACGGCAACCTGCCGACGGAAGAGCACCTGGACTTTATCGAAAAACGGGCTCTAAAAAATGTCAGCAGAACAGAACCGCTTTTGCCGCTACCCAAACAAAAACGCTTTTCCTCCCCGGTCTTTCCAAGCGGCAAATACCCCTTGCCGGCCCACATTCCGACCGAAAAGAAAACGCTCGTGTCGCTCTCTTTTTTAACCTGCCCGATTACCGATCAAGAGGAAGCTCTGGCGATAACCCTGCTGGATACCATTTTAATGGAAAACGACAGCTCCTATTTAAAACAGGCGCTCTTAAAATCCGGCCTTGCCGCGCATGTTGAGTCGGCCCTCGATCTGGAAATTTCCGAAATTCCATGGATGCTTTTTTGCCATGACTGCCCGAAAGATGCCAAAAAGCAAATTTACAAGATCGTAATAGACACTCTAAACGACCTTATCAAAAAGAAAATTCCGGCCCATTTGATCGACGCCGCCCTGCATCAACTGGAATTTGCCAAAAGTGAAATCACCGGTGGCAGGACTCCATATGGCCTTACGCTCTTTTTCCGCTCCGCTCTAATCAAGCAGCATGGCGGCGACGCCGAAAAAACGCTTTGTATCCACTCGCTCTTTAAATCCTTGCGCGAGAAGATTGCCAAACAAAACTATTTAGAAATACTGTTACAGAAATATTTTATAAATAACCCGCACTATGTTTTGCTCGACATGCAGCCCGATCACAACCTCGGAAAAGAAGAAGAGCTTGAAGAGCGCATGGCGCTGGATCAGATCCGAAGCCACCTGCATGCCGATAAAAAGCAGGCTATCATCAAACAGGCGGAAGACTTGGCAAACTATCAAAAAGAACTTTCAAAGCAATCCCTGGACTGCCTGCCTATTTTACATATGGACGATCTCTCTCCAGCCCTGAAAGAATACCCCTTGCGGGAATCCAGACTGGGCGATTTGGAGCTTTTTTTTCACGACTGTTTTACCAACAGCATCCTTTACGCCGACCTGGTTTTCGATTTACCTAAACTGGAAGCTCCCGACCTGCCCCTGCTCTCGCTGCTGGCATCGATCCTCACGGATGTGGGTTGCGGCGGCAAGACTTACCAGGCAACCCTGGAAAAGCAAAGCGCCGTTTGCGGCAACATCAGCGCTTATCTTTCAGCCTCGTCTTTGGCAGAAAATTCCAATATCTGCCGGCCGGTTTTAGTCATCCGGGCCAAGGCTCTATACCGTAATAGCATGGCAATGTTCGATCTAATGCACGATACGGCCGTATCGCCCAATTTTAATGACAAAGAGCGAATCAGGGAGTTGATCCTGCAGCACTACGCCCTACTTTCCAATACCCTGAGCCAAAGCGCGATCGGTTACGCGCTATCGCTTGCGCAAAGCAATTTGCGGCAAGAATCCTATTTAAACGATGAATGGTCCGGACTAAACTATTTTCATTTTCTGCGGGGCATCGCCGAAGATCCGGATCGAAGACTGCCTGAAATCATCGACCGGCTGCAAGCTCTTAAAAAAAGAGTGTTGCCCGGAGCAAATCCGCGTTTGGTCATTAGCGCCGATGAAAAACACTATGCCGCGCTTACAGAACAAAAATTCGGCGCTCTTAGCCGGCTGCCTACGCAAAAAATGCCATCATGGCAGGAATTTGCCGTCTCGCAGGAAACGCCGCTTCGAGAGGGCCGAACAATCGCCTCGCCGGTGGCTTTCAACTGCATGGCTTTCAATACCATTAGCTATACGCATCCGGATGCTCCGGCCCTGCTTGTAGCCGCCCAGCTATTTGAGGATATAGTACTGCATACGGAGATTCGCGAAAAGGGCGGAGCCTACGGCAGCGGCGCCCATTTTATGGCGATGGAAGGTTCTTTCAGCTTTTATTCCTACCGCGACCCAAACTTTTCGATACAATCGATATTTTTAACAGGGCGATCGAGGTCGTACAAAAAGGATTTAGCAGCCAGCAGCTGCTGGAAGCCAAGTTGGGCGTATTGCAAAGTATCGATGCTCCCCTGGCTCCCGGCCATCGCGGTAGCACGGCCTTTTTCAGAAAACATTCCCATCAATCGCATGCGCTGCGCGAAAAATTCAGGGCTAAAATCATCAATCTTGCTGTTCCGGAAATCATATCTGCCATATCAAAACATCTGGCAGATACAAGCCGGCAAAATATTGTTTCATTTGCAGGAGAGGAATTGCTCCACTGCGAACAAAACAAATTCAAACAACCGTTAAACATTCTGCCAGCATAGGAGAATACAATGAAGAAAATTGCAATTTTGACACTTTCGGCATTTATGCTTGCAACCATGAGCCTTTCGGCTGACGACGGCACTCTTTCAACTGTGCGCTATGGGTTTACTGCCGTGAGTAAAAAGGCTATTCCGGCCGTAGTATTTATTAAATCGCAGCATAATCCCACAACTTGCCATACCAATGAAGGCGCGGACAACCCCTTTGATAATTTCAGCGATGAAATTTTTCGCCATTTCTTTGGATCGCCCCCTTCCCGCGGCCATGGAAGGGCGCCCGCCTCGCCGCAAATCGCGCAAGGCTCCGGAGCGATCGTCTCTCCTGATGGCTATATCATTACCAACCAGCATGTAATTAAAGACTCCGATGAGACAACTGTAACGCTTAATAACGGCACCGAATACAAAGCCAAAATCATCGGCAGCGACCCGCGTACTGATTTAGCTATCCTAAAAATTGAGGCGGACAATCTGCCTTTTTTAACTTTTGCCGATTCCGACCAATTGGAAATCGGCGAATGGGCCATTGCCATCGGCAGCCCTTTTGCCCTGCAATCTACGCTCACTGTAGGAGTAGTCAGCGCCAAAGGCCGGCAAGATTTGCGCATCGTCGATTTGGAAGATTTCATCCAGACCGACGCGGCGCTTAACCTCGGCAATTCAGGAGGACCGCTTTTGAACATCAATGGCGAAATTATCGGCATCAATACGGCAATCGCCTTGCAAAGCGGCGGATACGCGGGCATTGGCTTTGCCATTCCCTCCAACATGGCCAAACACATTATAGACCAACTGATTGCCAATGGATCGGTAAACCGCGGCTATTTGGGTATCTTTTTGCAACAGGTAGACAAATCCATGTCCGAAGCGCTTAATCTGGACAAAGCCGAAGGGATCATCATCACCGAAGTAGTCAAAGACTCGCCGGCCCAAAAAGCCGGCCTGAAACAGGGCGATATTATATTGGAATACAATCGCCACCCGATCAAAACCATGGCTCAATTCCGCAATGAGATCGCGCTCATGAAACCCAATGATATGGTCACTCTCAAAATCATGCGCGATAACAAAACGCAGGAAATCAAGGTATCGCTGGAAAGCCCGCCGACAGCTGCCGTTGCCAGAGACACGCTGCAGCTGGGTATGGAAGTAGCCAATGTGCAGGAAATTGCGTCAGATCTCTTGCAAAAGTATGGCCACGACCTCTCATCCGAAGGCGTAATCATCACAAAAATAATTCGTGGCGGAATCGCCGAAAGGGCGGGACTCCGTCCCGGCATGCTAATCTTGCAAATCAACCAGAATCGGATCAAAAATGCCGCCGATTTCAACGAAGCCATGCAAGCGGTCGACTGCAAAAAACCCATTCTTTTACAGTTGCGCTATCAGGGTTTTACCCGTTTTGTAACAATCAAGACCAATTAAAAAAAGAACGAAAGAGGGGGTCGTCTTTGACCCCTTCAAAAAACTTTTCGGCAAGTAAATTTTGCACATCAAGCCGACCGAAGTCGGTGGCTGTTTTAAGCCAGCCGCCGGCCGGCTTGGGGTCTTTTAACAAAGCATAGGCGCGAGCGTTGCGCAAAGCTACGGTTTCGGTCGGATCGGCCTTATAGCAAGCCGCCGAGAGGTCTGCCACCAGGCGATAATC
Organism: uncultured bacterium; assembly: GCA_964499895.1. Taxonomy (GTDB): domain Bacteria; phylum Chlamydiota; class Chlamydiia; order Chlamydiales; family SM23-39; genus CAZCPS01. The sequence continues at coordinate 6,372 of CAZCPS010000017.1, forward strand.
GGCCGCCTCAAAGGCCAGCTCATGCAACAGGCAGAGCGCCGCGTCATCGAGGGCCTCCTTAACAGTTAAAAGCAGATGATAGGCTCGCTCTTTTTCCTGTTCCTGATAAGAGATCATGGCCAAATAAAAAGTGGCGGCCGTAAAAAGCCCCCCCGCTCCCGTTTTTTCGCGCACCTGCTCGAAACAGGAGGCGGCTTCTTTCAGTTTGCCAACCGCGAGCAGATCCTCGCCCTCCTTCAAAATTTTGGCAAATTGCTCTTTGCGGTCTGCGGAAGACAAAAAACGCGCGCGGCGCCAAAGATCAAAGCTCTGAAAAGCAAACAGAAAAAAGAAAGCCCCGGCCAAATAACTTCGTACGATAAAAAAGAAAAAGCTGATACTAAGCGAAATAAAAAGACCGATGAAAAGCGCCGCTTTATAGCCGCGGATGCCAAAGAACCCTTCAAGAGTAATACGCAGCAGATGCCCGCCGTCAAGAGGCAAAACAGGTATCAGATTGACCACAGTCCAAAGCAGATTGATATTTTGAAAGCCCGTTAAAATATTGATCACGACTTCGTTTTGAAAAAGGCCCGATTGTAAAAGCACGAAGGCCGACAGAAAAAGTAAAAAGCCAAAAAAAGGACCTGTCAGAACAATGACAAACTCTTTGGACCGGCTCAAATTTTGCAGCTCATAGGAGGTGGCGCCGCCAAATGCCGTCAGTCTGATTGTTGGCTGCTTGCCGAAGGCGGCCGCGGCAAAGGCGTGGCCCAGTTCATGGACCAAAACCGATACCAGGATAATAAATACCCAGACCAATGAACCGAGAAGACTTCCTGAGATAATATATCCGATCAATGCGGCCGTTATCCAAAAAAACGGCTGTATAATAATTGGAATACGCTTTAAACCTGCCATTCTTTGCCCTCAATTCCTCTATCTGTTAGAATAGCTTTAGAATCAACGAAAAACTACAAATGTTCAAGTTTTTTAAGAAAAAATTACAAGCCTTTTCTATTGGCCGCAAACTGCTAGGGCTCTTTGGCCGCCAAATGGATGCCGCTAAATTCGAGGAGCTCGAAAAACTCTTTTACGAATCGGATCTGGGCGTTGTCATCGCACGCGAACTGACGGAAAAAATTAAGGCGCTATACAAGCAAAACCCCCAAGCCGAATCAAATGAACTGCTTGCCGCCATTAAAAAGCATTTGCTCTCTATTCTGCCGCCCTCTTATAATCTTGCAATCCTGCACCATCCGGAAGTAATTATGCTAGTCGGCACAAATGGCAGCGGCAAAACGAGCAGCCTGGCCAAACTGGCCGGCTATTATAAAAAACAGGGTAAAAAGGTGCTCATAGCGGCAGCCGACACCTATCGCGCCGCGGCCGTAGAGCAGCTTGGCATCTGGGCAGACCGCCTGCAAATACCTGTCATCAAGTCAACCACCGGCGCGGATGCTTCAGCCGTCGTCTTCGATGCTATCAAGGCCGCGCTTGCCCGCGATGTCGATGTGATCTTGATCGATACGGCGGGACGGCTGCATGTCAAAACCGATTTGATGCAGGAACTGCAAAAAATTGTGCGGGTGGTCAAAAAACTGATTCCGGAAGCTCCCCACCAAACTCTGCTCACGGTCGATGCCACTATTGGTCAAAACGCGCTTGACCAGGCCAAAACTTTCAATAGTTTTGCACCGCTCTCCGGCTTTATTATGACCAAGCTGGACGGCAGCGCCAAAGGCGGCATGGCCATTTGCATTCAAAGAGAGCTGAACCTGCCGATCGGCTGGATAGGCACCGGAGAGGGCATAGACCATTTTGCCCCTTTCGAGCCAATCTCTTTTATTGATGATTTATTGGACACCAAATAGATGAAAAACGAATTTAAATCCCTTCTTACGGATTCTATAGAACTTTTAAAGAGTCTGGATACCGAAGCGCCCATATTTCTTAGCGATGAAGAGACCAATCTGTTTCAAACGGTGATTACGGCGCCGCCCAAAGTAGCGCCAAAAGCTGCCCCAAAACCGCCTCTTGCGCCGCAGATAGCTATAGAACCGCCTAAAAAACCATCAACAGACTTTTCCCAATTAAAAGCTATTATGTCATCCGCCCTGCCGGAAGTTGTTATGGCGAGCAATCAAAAAGCCACTACCCACCATCTTTTTAGCAAGCTGGAAATAATTGTCCTCACCTACAGGCAAGGACCCAAAAGACTCTCTTTTTTAAAACACCTCTCCAAAGCGATTGATATTACCATGGCGCCTTGCAAACTGATAGCGGCCGGGCCAATTGAAGCAGAAAGCAACTGGGATCTCTTTTTAAAATCATACGCTTTTAAATTGATCGTCATTTCCAAAAGCGACCTCCAAATCATGCCCGGCCTTTTAAGGCTTTATCGCCACCTGCCGCAAACAAAGCAGCATTTTATCGGCGATATCGAACTGGCGCTATTGCCGGACATAGAAAGCTATCTGCAAAACCCGCTCTTAAAGCCCGGCCTGTATAAAGCGCTAAAAGAAAAGACAGAGCGCCTATGCCCCAAGTAAATTGCTTTGCCACAGTCGTTCTGGCAAATAATCTGACGAAGGAACTCGACTACGCCATTCCCGAAGAGATGCAACAGCAGGCTCTGCTTGGCATGCAAGTGGAAGTGCCGCTTAAAAACAGACTGCTAAAAGCTTTTATTGTCAAAGTTCACAACACTCCTGCGGTAGCAAACGCGCGACCGCTCCATAAAATTCTCTCAAAAGAGGAGCTGATCACCTCCGAGCTGTTCGAGCTGTCGCGCTGGATGGCCGCCTATTACTGTACGCCGCTTAGCAAAGTGATCAAAACGATTTTGCCTGCCAATGTTCGGCACAACAAAAAACCGCAGCAGCAACTGCTCATTTCGCTTACTAAATCCAAAGCCGAGTCGTTGAGCATATGCCAGAGTTTGCAACAAAAGCATCCGAGTAGAGCGCTGGTGCTCTCGCTGCTTTTAAAAGCAAAAGGCGGCATGCTATTATCGGAAATGCTGCATCGCCTGCAAATCTCACGCAGTCCGATCGATACGCTAACTGCCCAAAAAATTATCAAAACCGAAAAAATCGAAACCGAGCCGGACTCGCTGCTGATGGAAGAAGAATTTTTCCTAACGCGGCCCAAAAAATTAAATAAGGAACAGAAAGCCGCGCTGGAAAAGATTTTAAATGGCAGCGGCCATAAAACCCATTTGCTCTTTGGGGTTACCGGCAGCGGCAAAACCGAAATTTATCTGCAAGCCATCGAAGAGGTTCTAAAAGAGGGTAAAAGCATTATTATGCTGGTGCCGGAAATCACTCTAACGCCGCAAACGATCGAACGGTTCAGAGCGCGCTTTCAGGATAAAATTGCCGTATTGCACCATCGCAAAACCGACAAAGAGCGCTTTTTGGCCTGGCGCGGCATTAAAGAGGGCCGCTATCAGATCATTATCGGCGCCAGGTCGGCCATTTTCGCGCCGGCTAAAAACCTGGGGCTGATCATTGTCGACGAAGAGCACGATTCTTCATACAAGCAATCGGAAGAGCAGCCCACCTATCACGCCCGCAATATCGCCGTCATGCGCGGCAAGATTGCAAACTGTCCGGTAGTGCTGGGCACAGCCACACCGGCCATCGAAAGCTACTACAATGCTCTTTCAGGCAAATATCAACTGAGCATGCTGACCAAAAGACCGCAAGGCGCCGTCTTTCCGGAAGTGACTGTTGTCGATATGGGCAGGGAGGCGCAAAAAGCGGGCGGCTACACCTATTTTTCCGAAAGACTGCTCGACGGCATTAAAAGCCGCTTTGAAAAAGGCGAGCAAACGCTGCTCTTTTTAAACCGGCGGGGTTATAGCAGCTTCTTGCTCTGTCAGGCCTGCTCGCAGGTTGTGCGCTGTCCGCATTGCGACCTTAGCCTGGCATTTCACAAATCAGAAAATCTCCTTTCCTGCCACAGTTGCGGCTATAGCATGCAACCGCCGCGCGCCTGCCCGACATGCAAAAGCTCCGATCAGATCAAGTACAAAGGCTTTGGCACGGAGCAGATTGAAAAAAGCCTCAAAGCGATTTTTCCCTTTTTACGGGTGATGCGCATCGACCGCGACACGACATCGCACAAGGAAAGCCATGACAGTCTCTTTCAGGAGTTTCGTTGCGGCAAGGCGGATGTGCTGGTCGGCACGCAGATGATTGTCAAAGGGCTGCATTTTCCCTGCGTTACGCTGGTAGGTGTTTTAAATTCGGACGGCGCGCTAAACATTCCCGATTTTCGGGCAGCGGAAAATGTCTTTTCCCTAATTACACAAGTTTCCGGCCGGGCGGGCAGAGAACAGCTCAAAGGCGAAGTAATCATTCAGACCTATCAAAGCGCCCATCCGATCATTAAGCTTGCCGCCAAAGCCGACTATCTTTCCTTCTACCAAAGGGAAGTAGCGGCGCGGGAAATCTTTGCCTACCCGCCCTTTTCCCACTTGGCGCGCTTTATATTTTCATCGGAAGATGAAACCCGAGCGAAAAATTGGGCGCAAGTCTTCTATAAACACATGGTAGGCGCGCTGTCGCAAAATTACTCTATTCATCCGGTAGTGCCCTGCGGACACACCAAGATCAAAGATAAATACCGCTTCATGTTTCTCTGTAAAGGGCCTTCAGCGGCCTTTATCGCCAGAGCCGGCGCCAAAATTAAACACGAAATAGTCCTGCCGGCCTCTGTAAAAATGCTAATAGATATCGATCCGATCTCCACTTTCTTTTAATTGCTTTTTCAGCCGGGACTCTGTCAACATTAAAATTATGAAATTATGCATTTGTCGCTGTCAGCCGCCGGTTGCCTCTGTCGGCAAAGGTCGGCTTGACGGGTGATTTTCCGCTCTAACTCCTCTACATCGGCTTTTGAGAAGGGCGCCATTCCGGTATCATCTAATTTACTCCGAAGATTTTCCAGCTTTTCAAAAAGCGGCTCTATGACTTCCATTTGCGTATTGGGATCAACAATGAAGTCCTCATGCGCGGCTAACCCCCCAATCAGATTAAAAACCTCTTTTACCTCTTCTAATTCCTGATAAATATCAAACTGTTTTTCCATATTAATAAGACGCTCTTTGCTCCTGATCAGAGAAACAGCCAGTCCCTCTAGAGATTCCACCAAACCATCTCGCATAGAGGCCGGAAATCCTTCTTGTGACGATAGAATAGCGAGCATATCTTGCACCTGTTTTTCGCATAGGCTAAATAAAGGTTTGCATACCTTGAAGCGCTTTCCTCGCAATCCATTGACAAATTAAAAAATTATATAGGCGAAAATACCCGTTTGGAAACCCGTCTAATTTATGGGTCTTATCCCGAAATTATTGTTTCGGAAAATACCCAATTGCAACAGGAATATTTAAAGGATTTGATCTCTTCTTACCTGTTAAAGGATATTCTGGCTTTCGAAGGGGTAAAAAAATCTAAAAAAATTATCGATCTCTTAATTCTGTTAGCTTTTCAAATCGGCAAAGAGGTGTCCTATAATGAACTGGCCACTCAGCTTTCCATGAGCAGAAATCTGGTGGAAAGATATTTGGATCTATTGGAACAAGTCTTTATTCTTGTATACCCAATGGATTTCAAGATTTGGGTTTTCGGCGGCTTCAAAGCAACGAAATTTGCCGATCTCAACCGACCTAATATTGTTAATATTAAGTCGGTTGAGATCGGCGAATTGCGATAGCTTTGAAATTGCCCAAAACCAAATCTTGAAGTGGTTTGGGTATACAAGCAATTTTTGTCCGGTACAGAGTTTGGAAAGACTTAAAAAACAGGAATATAAAAAAATACACAGCAATAATTATTTTTGGCGAACTTATGATCAAAAAGAACTGGATTGGATTAAACTCGACTTTGTACATTTTTGAAGCATGATTTCTGCAAGCTTTTGACTTTCTATGACTTACCGCTTTTCCGGATGGCTTGATTCAAGCCTACCGCGGAAAGCGGTAAGTCATAGAAAATCAAGATCTTATTGAAATCAAAGCTTAAAAATGTACAAAGTCGAGTTAAAGAAAGAGAAGGTAAGCTTTTTGGTTTTGAAATTAAATGGGAGCAAACCGTTGTAAAACCACCTAAATTATGGCTGCAAACTTATCCTCAAGCTTCTTTCACTTGTGTTAACCGGACAA
>CAZCPS010000018.1:0-12518 GCA_964499895.1 uncultured bacterium
TCTTTATCGGCAATAGCGGAGAGAGAGCCAGAGCCATGCAGTATTTATTGGCGCCGCTCTCATCCCAGCCTTCGATGTGCATAATGCCATCGGATAACGATGTAATTTTTGCGAGAGGCAATCCCTCCGTCCGGGCCGCCCCGGTCCAACGGCCTTCTTTCCAAACGATGCAATCGCCCGCGACCAGATATAATATATAGGAGCTGCCCGGCGTTGAGGTAAACTCCAATCGTTCCTGTAAGCCTTTTTTCTCCCCCAACTGCTGCAACAGTATGTCGCGGCCCCACCATTTGGCTCGCGATAACTTTTCGAAACACTCCTTGTGCGGCGGCAAAATATTCTGTTTTTCCTGAGCCAACGAAATGTCGAAAGAGGCTTTTTCAAAGACAAACGCCGCTTCAAATCCGGCATCGGCCTCTGTGGAAATTCGGAGAAGGCCGCTATCTAAAAGCTCCAAGGTAAACCAATAACCGGACGAATCCTCACAAAAACCCAATTGGCCGTCACTATGCAAAGAGAGAAAACACTTTTCTCCCGAAAGAACGATTTTTTGATCGCCGTTTAGCGCAATTCTTATTCGCGGCGGCCATGTTGCGTCTGGTCTTTGTTCAATCAGAAAAGCCTGCAGCCGCCCTTCAAGCGACAGGATAGTAAGCTTCTCTTGCCGATCCTGAATCCTATCTAAAAAATCATATGCAACAGAGGCCTTATCGTCCCGAACCGGCGCTTCCCGGGACAATCGCGGCAAGGAAAATAGCTCGCCCGCCCACTCGCCGGCAAATAAAAAAAGCAATAAGGAAAAACAGATTAAACTCAAAAAGGCCCACTGCAAAGAACTGCTTATGCGTTGCTGCCAACCTAGCGATGTCATATTTCCTCATTTAATAGCTCCGGCTTTCACCCTTTTTGGGGCGCGCCACAGCCGGGTAGCGCCAAATTCAAAATATTATGATAAAACGAGTGATTTAGTTTAGGAAATCGCCAAAAAAAACTCAAACTAAATAGGGAATTGCAAAAAAATAGATTAAATATTTTAATTAACATTATGAAGTGAGGGCTTAGGGCTGCCTTTTTTATTTAAGGTTCTAATTATCAGCCATTAACAAAAAAAGCCAAAATTTAGATTAGCTCAATTTTTTGAAAAAAGAGCTAAAGGGGAAATATTAATGGATAAAAAATTCGAAAAAAAAGAGCATTCCTTTGCGCATAAGATCAAAGAAGGAGTCTCAGTAGAAGAGATTGAGAGCTTTACTCGCAAGCACATGATAGAAGTTTTTCTTGTTGCGGCGATCGTTGTTGCTACATTTTTCAGCAACATTTTCTGGTCTAATTGGCTAAGCATAGGCTTGGCGGGCTTTGCGGCGATTATTGCCATATTGCTACCGGAAAAAATCACTCAGCTGGAAAAACAGCTCTTTGGACTTTTAAACAAAGAAGAGAAGACCACACAGATCATTATCGGGGTGGTAAGGCTACTGATTGCCTTTTTCCTGCCATTTATTATTTTTACGGAAATAGGATTACTGGCCGGCTGCGGCTTCCACTTTTTCTTTAAGAAAGTTATTAAAGAAGAGAGCCATAGCGAACCCAAATCTCCATCAGAAGGTTCTGACGAAGAGCACCTATAGGAATTAGAGCAACGCGCTGGCGGCGCGTTGCTCTTCTTTATTTAGGGTCCGTAAGGAAATAACTGCCCATTTCAGAAAACGCGAAAGCTCCCGCGATTGACCGATCGCACGCTACCTAATATTAGAAATATAGGGCCTTTTTACGATCGATCAAGCCCGGGGCTTTGGCGCAGCTGAAATGTGGTAGTTATTTCTTTACGGGCCCTTAGCTGAGAGAAATGATTTTCTAGATTCAATATAATCTTGAATTTTGACTTTGTTATCTTCAAAGAAAGTGCGGGAAAAGACCTTGGTAATCTTGGCCAAAAAGGGTTTTTTCTCGGCATATTGCAAAAAGTTTTCGATCTCCTGCCATGCAAAGAGTTCACTGCCCTCGTTTTTGACCGTTTTTTCCAAAATGGCGATCCTGAGCAAGTTGTATAAATACAATAAAGGGCCGCCCGTTGTTATGTTATCCCAAAGCTGCATATCCTTGGCCATGGCGCTTTTAAGCTCCTTTGCGGAGGAGAGAGCTTCATCAAACCGGCCGTCGGCGATTAAGAGACTGTTTTTAGAATAGCTCATATGAAAAGGCAATTCTGCTTCCATACGGACAAAGGTTCTGCCGGCAAAGCTTTGAGCGAGAGCCAAATTACCCTTGGTTAGGAAGTTCTGAGCCAAAAGCCCTTCATATTTGGGACGCAAAAAATTTTTCCGGTTTAAGATACGATTTAACTTATCGGGGTTATTATCCAAGCCGCATAAATTATCGTAGGCTCTTTGAGCAGCCATGCACTCCTTGCTATCATGTTTATTGAAAAAGGGATCGGCCTGATAAGCAATGGCCAGGGCTAATAAAAGGATAATGGAAAGAACGAAAAAAAGATTTTTTTTCTCTAAGAACTTATGCGCCCAAACCGGCAGGGCTTCTTTAATGCTAGCTGATTTTTTCTGCATAAACACCATGCGTTAAATTCAAAAACTTATGGACTGCCAAACACGAATTCCATGATCTATTTTTTATAAACCATAGAATGCTAAAAATAAGATTAACTCATCATATTGACTACCTTACAATATCTTACTATTAAAGGCCATATATACCGCAACAACCTGAAGAATCGGATTTTCGGCGGCTTCGGTATAAACTTATTTTACACATCGGCAACGGCGATAGGCAGCTTCCATCTGATCTAGCATATGCCGCTGGGTAAACTTTTGCAAGACTCGCGCTTTAGCATTATGGCCAAACCTTGCGGCCATTTGCGGATCGGATAGCAGGCGATAGGCGGCAAGCGCCACCTGATCGGGAGCAAACGCGGGCACAATAAAACCGGTTTGTCTGTCGATGCACACTTCACCGAGTCCGCCGACACCGGTAGTGATTAAAGGCTTTTGGAGGCAAGCCGCTTGCAGGCTGGCTTGCGACACGCCTTCGTGGGCGGTGCTAAGCAACGCGAAGGCATCGAGCGCGGCACAAGCCGCAACCGGGCTGAGCAGATGGCCGGTAAAAGTGACGATATCACCAAGCTGCCATTCTTTGGCCTTTTGCATATATTCCGCCGCGTGGCCGCCGCCGATAATGGCCCATTTTAAGCGGGGGCTAAGCCGCAAGCGGGCGGCTGCCAAAAAATCCATTACGCCTTTCCATGAGCGCATGAAGCAAACCATCCCGACAAGAAAATCGCCGGAAGAGGCGCCCATTCTCCGTCGCCAGACTGCCGCCTCTTGGAGTTCATACCTTAATGAATCAGGATCGATGCCGGTTGGAATGGAGCGGCATCGACCCTCCGGAAGGCGGGCTTGCCGGCAGATGACCGGCACGATAGCCTTGCAAGTAGTTATAGTTTCATCCGCAAGCTTGTTATATAGAAGATAGCTATTGAGTCCTTTGCGGATGGGGGTTGACAAATGCCTGGTTCTGATAACGGGTATTTTAAGCCATTTGGCGACAAGGCCGCCAAGCCAGGCGTCTAGAGAGGAGTGGGTATTGACTAAACTGACTTTATGCCGCCTGATGATAGAAGCGAGCCGCCATAGGGATCCCGGCCAAAATTGCTTGGCGAAGCGCACTTCGTAAACTATAAGGCCGGCGTCTTGAGCATGTTTGACAAGGCCGCTGCCCTTTTCCGCGGCAATAAGAACAGTATGGCCGCGTTTTTGCATACCAAGGCTTTCTTTTAAGATACGCATTTCCTGACCGCCCCAGCCGGGTGAAGCTTCCAAATGAAGAATTACCTGCATGATTTTCCCATTAACTCACACGCATTATAGTATTTCCCGGCAAAGAGATGCAAGCATAGCAAAGCGGACATTTAGCGCGCGGCTGATTCCGCAGTTTGGGGCGGCATAACAAAGACCACGGAAAGGTCCTGCAAATTCAAAGCGGTGGGCTGCGCCTCAATTTCGTAAGCATAAGCGCCTTCTTTGAGGGGTTCGACTTTTTGCACGGTGGCTACTTGCAGTCCCGGCGGAAAAATGCCATCCAGACCGGAAGTGATCAAGAGGTCGCCTTCTTTGATAATCTCCATTGCCGGCAACTGAAAGGAAGCGTCTTTGCATGCACCGGAGCGCAAATCTCTGGCCGGACCGTCCCGGTCGGCAAATTCATAATTAAAACCGACGCCTTTTAGCACTTGGCCGAGCGAACGCCAAAGCGGACGGCAAGAGCCATACAACTCACCTTTGGCTAAATACCAATCTTCCGACTCTGTTGATAATTTTTCGATCATTTTGGACAAAATGTTAAAGAAATTCCGTCTATCTTCTATAGAGGAAAACAAATCGGGAAAAGCCGCGATTCGGTCAAAAAACGAACGGGCAAGAGATGCCAGCTGACGGTCATTGCAAGCTCCGCGCACGGCTCTAACTGCCGGAATGAGACCGGAATCGGTAATAAGACGAACCCGCGATTCTTTTTTTCCAACAAATTCCACCAAACCGACCAATGAATCTCCCAAAACCACCGGACTGTTTTTCGCCACGATCAGACGGCCCAATGATTCATTATCTTCATCGCCGATATTGATCCAAATGCTGCTGCTCCATGAAGCGGGCTCGCGAAAAATTACTTTAGCGGGGAGGGCCTGTAGCTGGATCTCCAAAATGCGGCGCAGTTCTTCGCTGCGGCGGCGAAAAAACTCATTCCAATAAGGATTGCCACGGTTTTCCCGGCTTAGGGTCTGCATGTACTCCACTTGCTCCGCTATGCGCTGATCGAAAAGCAGCCATTCATAAATACCCTCCATTTGGGCGGTGAGTTTTTTATTTTCCAGCGCCAAATAAGAGTTACCGAGCGCTTCGGACGATTCCCCAGCGCTTTCGGCGGCAAAAAACAACTTGCTTGCTATAAATTGGCGAGACGAGCTGAGCCGGCTCCAGACCGGGGCCACTCCGGCTATCGCATATTGCCGCATATGGTCTAAGCCTTTTTGAGGGAAACTCATAATAACAAAAAGCAGGACGAATAAAAAAAGCATAGGCAGATAAGAATTTTTTTGCATAACCTCTCCAATGACAAATTATATTTTAACGCGGCAGGAGCTTTCGCGCTAGCACAATCCCCTATTTTAATATTAACAGAGCACTATACCGATTCTTCAGGTTGTTTCGGTATATACTCGACTTTCCTTGTTGGCAGAAAAATTCGAAATAAATTAGAATATTGCTTTTGTAATATTGGGGCGTTAGCTCAGTTGGTAGAGCGCGACAATGGCATTGTTGAGGTCATCGGTTCGAATCCGATACGCTCCAGTTTCTGTTAGCGACAAATGGAAATATATGAGGGATACAGCCTCTCATATATTTTTATAACAACTCTCTTTTGGTTCGGCCGAGTCATCAAAGCCTCTGTACCGGACAAAAAAAGTCACTTATGAATATACCGAAGCAACCTGAAGAATCGGTTTTAGGCAATTTCAAAGCTGCTGAAAATCCGATTCTTCAGGTTGTTTCGGTATAAATATTACTCCAAAGTCAGTTTTACCCAAACTGAAAGCCGGTGATTGAAGAAAGCGCTTGTTCTATTTTTTGATCAAACACTTCCTGGCTATCATAAATGGGCATTTCACAGGTAAAAAAACATGTATGCGCAACGGGAAGCTGATCTTTATCTCTGTTAGGATAAAGTTCTAGTTGTATATTTCCTATGCCCAATGCGCTGCTGCCTGTTGCAAACACAACAAAATCTTCAAGCTTTTGCTGATTTTCTTTCGCTTGTCTTTCGGCCCAATTTTTAAAATAATTTTGCATTTTCTCTAGCTGTTCAGGAGTCGCTTGTTGGGGATCCCATATACAGTGCTCAAGCAAGGTTTTTGCGCTGTCAACAGAAACTCCTTCAATATTTTTTCTTAATATTGAAGAAGAGGCAGCCGAAGGAATTTGACTAGTTAATCGCATTTGTTCGGCAATAAGTCTTATTGGATAAACAGTATTCTTAATCATATCAGGTATTAATTCTTTTGTCTCATCATCTAAAGCATCATAATTATATCCCTGCAAAACCGCATAAACTCTCTCATCGAGATGATCTTGTTTACGGTTTTCCGCATCAAGCAGCCAATGGATAGCGTCAAAGAGTTTCGGGTCAAAGTGGGCGCCTGTCAGTAACGATGTGTGAAAACAGAGACCAAATAACCTGCCGATTGTCTTGATAGCATCTTGTTTATCGGCATCTGCGTCTTTCGCTAAAACCGGTAGTTTTTGCTTGTCTTCACCGGTAAATAATTCCTGATCACTGATTATTCCTTTAAAAAGAGCATAAACCAAGTGTCGGCGCAGTCCTCCGGCATCAATGCCGGGGGAATCAATGAAGCTAATATTGGGAAAAGCCTGTTGCCGGAGTAAATGGTTCCTTCCTAATTGCAAAAGTACTGATAGAGGGTTTTCTTCCAGAGTTTTGGAATCTACCGTAAAGGTATGAACTGCTCCAAAGCCGCTACTGCTGCTGTACACTATAGTATTAAGCGGTAACTGAGGGAGTTGTGTTAATAAAGGACAATCACTGCAAGTGAGATTTATGATATTAGGAAGCGCTTCGGCTCCTAAACCGGTTAGGCTTGTACAATCAGAGCAGTCCAGATCTTGCAGAGTGGAATTTTCCGGTATGGTAAGTGTAATTAAGCTTGTACAATTAGTGCAGTTCAGAGTTTGCAGGATGGAATTTTCCGGTATGGTAAGTGTAGTTAAGCTTGTACAACCATAGCAGTCCAGATTTTGCAGAGTGGAATTTTCCGGTAAGGTAAGCGTGGTTAAGTTTTCACAATCAGAGCAGTTCAGGGTTTGCAGCGTGGAATTTTCCGGCAAAGTAAGCATGGTTAAGCTTTCACAATCAGAGCAGTTCAGATCTTGCAGAGTAGAATTTTCCGGTATGGTAAGTGTAGTTAAGCTTGTACAATAAGAGCAGTTCAGAGTTTGCAGGGTGGAATTTTCCGGCAAGGTAAGCGTGGTTAGGCTTCTACAACCAGAACAGTTCAGAGTTTGCAGGGTGGAATTTTCCGGTATGGTAAGTGTAGTTAAGCTTGTACAACCAGAGCAGTCCAGAGTTTGCAGGGTGGAATTTTCCGATAAGATAAGCGTGGTTAGGCTTGTACAATCATAACAGTCCAGAGTATGCAGGGTGGCATTTTCCGGTATGGTAAGTGTAGTTAAGCTTGTACAATAAGAGCAGTTCAGAGTTTGCAGGGTGGAATTTTCCGGTATGGTAAGTGTAGTTAATCTTGTACAACCAAAGCAGTTCAGGGTTTGCAGCGTGGATTTTTCCGGTAAGGTAAGCGTGGTTAGGCTTCTACAACCAGAACAGTTCAGAGTTTGCAGGGTGGAATTTTCCGGTATGGTAAGTGTAGTTAAGCTTGTACAACCAGAGCAGTCCAGAGTTTGCAAGTTTGGGTTAGCCGGAATAGACAGACTTGTTATGTTTGAACTAATAATTATGATTTGAGCATTTTGCAGCTTATTTATAAAGTCATGCAATTCTTTATCAGATATGGAAAGTCCTCTGCAATCAACAAAATTAAGATAAGGTGCTAGTTTAGTGAGATCTTCAAGAGAAAGGTTTAATTTTTCCAGGCATAGTCTGCCAATGTTAATTTTATGTGCCAATTCTAAAATACGCCGCTCTGGTGCCTTTGGTTTTGAAACTCGTTCCGATAAGTTAGTATTTGATGAAGAAGGATCATGAGGACTAATTACTTCCTTCGCGACATCGCCTATATGTCTTTCTGTTGGCGAAGGTTGTGCCGGTTTATTTGATGCAGGAGTGTTTGGAGGGATTCTATTTGCAGGATCATTAGACGGTCTGTTTGTTGATGACATGTATAAACTCCTTTTATACCCAATGGACTTCAAGATTTGGGTATATAACACTTCTAATCTTATTAGTAGTTTTTTAATGCTTAGCAAATGAAAAATATTATAACAATAAAAAAAGTTCTGTACTGGACAAAAAATAATTTGATAAAAAGAACTTGATGAATATCAAACAACGAGGGATTGTGCAACACATCAGCGATTTAGAAACAACGATTAAGCAAGGGTTTTTTAAAGACACCTCCGGTTGGCAATCCCTTCTTCGTGCAACGCCATTACCGCAGCAGCAATGAGCCTATCGCCGAAATCCGGCCTCCTCATCACCGATAAAAAGGAAAGCGATTTAAGTGTTCATCCTTCAAATCGCCGATTATATTTTATCCCGACCCAGAAGCGCATTATCACAAGTCACTATCTGCGCCTCCTCATAACAGCCACGTTCAAAAAGCAAAAAATTTAGCATTGTTAATTGAAGCCGGCCGGATCTCGGAATGTCCGGCTTTACAACTGCCATCATAGACAAGTAAAGCCGAAACAAGCCTTTGTATAACGCAAAATAACAGGCAAATGTAAAGCCGCTTTACATTTAAAACTATTCGCCTTCAAGCAGATCGAGGAAGGCTTGCAGCTGTTTTGCGCGCGTTGGATGGCGCATTTTACGCAAGGCTTTAGCTTCGATTTGGCGAACTCTTTCTCTTGTCACTTTAAAATGAACGCCGACTTCTTCCAGCGTTTTGGGCTTGCCGTCCAAAAGGCCAAAGCGTTCGATTAGAACGGTTCGTTCCCGATCGGTTAAAGTACTTAAGACCTCACTCATTTTATCTTTTAAGATAGCATAACCGGTTGCCTCCGCCGGAGACTCGATAGCGGTATCCTCCAAAAAGTCGCCAAATTGGCTTTCGCCGCCATCGCCTACTTCGGCTTGCAAAGAAATCGGATGCTGTGCGATTTTATAAATTTCCCGAACCCGTTCAGGAGTCAGCCCCAGTTCCTTGGCCAATTCTTCAGGCGTCGGTTCCCTTCCGGTCTCCATCATCAACTTTTTTGCTCCGCGCAAAACTTTATTAATCGTTTCAATCATATGGACGGGAATGCGAATAGTGCGAGCTTGATCGGCTATAGCGCGGGTTACCGCCTGTCTGATCCACCATGTTGCATAAGTGGAAAACTTATAACCGCGGCGATACTCAAATTTTTCAACAGCTTTCATCAGACCCATATTTCCCTCTTGAATCAAGTCCAAAAAGGAGAGCCCGCGGTTGGTATATTTTTTTGCGATGGAGATCACAAGGCGCAGGTTGGATTCAACCATTTCGCGTTTGGCCTCTTGGCTTTTATCCATCCAGCGCTGCAGCATGCGCACATCTCTTTTAAATTCTTCGAGCGTTCGGCCGGCCGCCAGTTCTCTTTTAACCAGCTTGCGCTGTGCCGCGCTTAATTTAGCTGCTGCGAATTTATTTTTTTCGGCCCGGGGCGTCAGTTCGCGAATATCTTTTTCCAATTTTAAAAAACGGTCATAGGAAGCCAAAATTACCTCGCCGAAATCTTCGATAATATTGTGGCGGAAGCAAAATCTTCGTAAATACGCTTGAGAGCGAATGCGGCATTTTTCAATATCTTCAAGCAGCTTAACTTTTTCTGCTTTTTTTAAATTCGGATCCTGGCGTCGCAGGAGCAAGTTTTCCAAAAGATGATCTTCATGGATAATCAATTCGCATAACTTGGGCAGCAGTTTTAAATAAAGCGGTTTATCCAAGACTTCTTTTTCAGCTACAATTTTATCAAAACGCTCTTTTGCGGAGGTCAAATATAAAGCAATCGAAATAGCTTCTCGTATGGAATAGCGAAAGCGCATGATAATTTTCTCAACTTGAAACTGGGCTTTTTCGATTCGCTTGGAAATTTCCACTTCTTCTTCGCGGGAGAGCAGCGGCACCGAGCCCATTTCCTTTAAATACATACGAACAGGATCGTCGGAAGCGCCTTCAGCCCTTTTCGGCATGCTTTCAAGTTCCTTCGCCTCTTTTTTTCGCTCTTTCTGTCTTTCAACCTCAGACTGATTGAAAATCTGGATATCCATTCCGGTTAGGAAGATCAAAATGCTGTCGATCTGCTCCGGCGAATCGAAGGTCATCGGCAAAATTTCATTGATTTCTTCATAAGTCAGAAATCCTTGATCTTTTGCTAAATTAACCAACTCTTCGATTTTTTTTTGATGTTGGGGATTATCGAATTGATTTAAAGAGGAAGAAGTATTCATGATCTCCTAAAAATTAGGGATAAACGGACCCTGTTGTCTGAAAAAACACATTTAATAAATCTTGGGCTTTAAGAAAAAACCGCATCCATGATAACATTAAATTGCTTTTCAATCAAGACCGCGTCGCAACCCCACATTATAAGTTTTTTACACTTTTTTTCAAATGTATTAACCAAAATCTTTTTTTTCTCTCCAAAAATTTATTTTAAACTGTATAAAAAGATAAGAAACTTTTTAAAAAGGCTATACCCAATGAACTTCAAGATTTGGTTTTGGGCAATTTCAAAGCAATCGCAAACCCAAATCTTGAAGTCCATTGGGTATAAATGCAACTCTTCGCTCTAGATGGAAAAAACCTGATCTATGTTGAGGAAGCTCAGAAAAACGCGATATACCGCTGCATAGAATGCAAAGCAGCAGTTAAAGCTAGAAAGGGTCCTTGCCGTCACAAACACTTTTATCATCTCAAAGCTCAATTTAATTGCCGTTCCGCACAAAAAACAGAAAACCACATTTTTATTCAGCTATTATTAAAAAATAATTTGCCGGGATGTGTGGCACTGGAGCGGCATTTCCCAATTATCAATAGAATTGCGGATGTAGTCTGGGAAGACCGTAAAATTATTTTTGAAGTTCAATGTTCGCCGATTTCGGAGAAAGAAGCAATCTTGCGCTCTAAGGATTATGCGGCGCAGGGCTACCAATTGGTATGGATATTGCATGACAGGCTGTTTGGGAAAAAAAAGCCGAGTGCCGCGGAACGCTTTTTGCGGCTTTCTCCCTGCTACTACACCAATATAGCACCGGGAGCCGGCGGCATCTTCTATGACCGCCTGGAAGTCATCGATGATGGCTGGCGAAAAATATTTAGCAGAAAACTGGCCATCAACATTACGAGTCCTTTTCGCATGGTATCGGCCTTCACCCGAAAAGCTCTACCGCAGCAACTGAATCACCGTCTAAAACACCACCAAATATATTTTAAAGGCGACGCGCTATCCCGATGCCTCAAAGGGGATTCGCTTAAATTCGCCATCCTAAAAATGGCCCAGATAGTTCGAAAACCAAAACCTGCGGTTCCGGGCGCCTGGCAAAAAACATACTATTGGCTTGAAGAGCAGCTGGAGCGATTACGCATCCTATACCTGACAAAAGATTAGCACCCCACCACATAAATTTCGGATAGGATACTAGGAACGATCGGTAAAATAGCGCTGCCAATAAAAGCATTGCATCAAAAAGAAATAGCCTAATACAAGCAGCAACGCTCCGGCCTTATTGAAATCCGTCCAAGGAAAGTGCCGTTCCAGAGAGGCTCTCTCCGGCTGTTGCGGATCAAAATAGCAGCGCAATTTAGCCTGCCCAAGACGCAGCCCGTCTTCTTTGGCCGCATAATAATTTAAATATTTTTTAGAAAACAGGGAGGCTGCCTCAATCGTTCTGCCTTCAAATTCAAAAGAATAGTGAACCCTAAGCAAACAATTATCCCCTCCTTTTGGCACAACTTCCCAAGAAGAAACCATTACCAAAGAGCTGCCTTGCATCTGCCGATACGAATAATACTTAAACAATCCCTGAGCCAAAAACCACAGCCCGCCGCCGAAAAGCAAAATAAAGATTATGATCAAAATAATTTTATTTTTAGTCATGTTCGGTATAAATCCATATTTTTCACATCGGTTGGTTTGGATGTTTTGACGAATTATAGCCAAGGGGTTATAATGGTCGTACTTAGAAAAACAAGTATAGAAGGAAAGTCTTATTTTTTCAAAAGGCCTTCCGTAAATTTCAATGAGGAAAAATGGCAAACACAAAAGAAAATAAAAAGGTCAAGCGTCCATCTGCTGCAAAAAGAGTTCTGCAAAGCCAGAAAAAGCAGTTAATAAACAAGTCTTTTAAATCCAAAATGCGTACGGCAATTGCATCGCTCCGAAAGGCTCACACAAAAAATGAAGCGCCCGAAGCAATCCAGGGCAAATTGAATACTGTTTATTCTCTAGTTGACCTAGCTGTTAAAAAAGGCATTTATAAGACCGGAAAAGCCGGCAACATTAAATCCCGACTGACCCTCACCAAATAAAGTGTTTGGTTATTTCAACAATCAACACATTGGGCTGCAATAGACAGCTCAATGTGTTGATTGTTGACCAATGATTTTTTATCTCCAGGCTTAATAGTTTATGTAGCATGAAGCAAACAAGTTAACCTGTCGAGTTTTTGGGGCCTACTATGCTATGTAACATTTTGGCTTTGCGTTGACATATTTTTTAAAATAGCTGTGGTTTAAGTGGCAGCGGTACAAAAATTGTAAGGCGGCCAGGGGCCGTTGAGAAGCAATTTTACCG
>CAZCPS010000019.1:0-9212 GCA_964499895.1 uncultured bacterium
CCCGGGGCTTTGGCGCAGCTGAAATGTGGTAGTTATTTCCTTACGGACCCTTAGCATTGAGCCGGATCTAAAATACTAGTATCCCACCACATCAATTTCTATGATTTTGGTGGCATCAAAGCCTTGGGATGCACCGATCGTGAGTCAGGTAGTAAAGGTACGGCCCGAATCATAAATATCACCAACAAACAGGATGTGCCGCCCCTCGATATCCAATGATTTAGTTTCTTCGATTTGAAGTTTGCCGTCATAACTGCGGCAAGAAACGGTCTCCAGACGGCACGGAACCTGCGTAGAACGCATCAAGTCTATCGCTCATTTTATCCTTATTCCAGAAAAGTAAAATCTTCTTCAGATTCAAATTGACAGCCGGATTGAAGCTTCTCATCAACATAATTCAGATTATAATCATTCCGGTTGAATCTGACATCATCCAGCATATGCAAGTGAAAAGGAATGGTAGTCTTGACGCCTTCTATATGAAACTCGGAGAGGGCCCGTCTGGCATGCTCAATCGCCTGCTTGCGATCCTTACCTCTCACAATCAACTTGGCAATCATCGAATCGTAATAAGGCGAAATCGTATAGCCCGCGTAACAGGCGCTGTCCACCCGCACATGCGGACCGCCCGGCGCAATATAATATTTCAGCTCGCCCGGCGAAGGAGTGAAATTATTTAGCGCGTCTTCCGCGTTAATCCGAAACTCAAATACATGGCCGTCAAACTTAACATTTTTTTGCTTTAAGGATAAAGGCTCGCCCATACTGACTTTGATCTGCTCTTGAACTAAATCAAAATGGGTCAGCTCTTCGGTAATCGTATGCTCAACTTGAATACGCGTGTTGACTTCCATAAAATAATAGTTGTTGTCGGCATCAAGCAAAAACTCAACCGTGCCCACTGAATAATATTTCGCGGCTTTTACAATCCGGACGGCCGACTGGCAGATCTTCTTTCTAAGGTCATCGGAAATAATCGGACAGGGCGTCTCCTCAATTAATTTCTGCCGTCTCCGCTGGATCGAACAGTCCCTTTCACCCAAATACAGATAGTTGCCATGTTTGTCCCCGATAATCTGCACTTCAATATGCCGCGGATTAACAATCATTTTTTCCATGTAGACATCGGAATTGCTAAAACTGACTGCCGCTTCGGTTTGCGCCGCAACAAATTTTTTCACGAAATCAGCCGGAGATTCCGCTACCCTGATCCCCTTGCCACCGCCGCCGGCGGATGCCTTAATAAAAATCGGATATCCAATCTCTTCAGCCAATTTAAGCCCTTCATGCACATCTTCCACTATGCCTTCCGAACCGGGAATCACCGGACAGTTAACACTCTTCGCTATCGCTTTCGCATTGGACTTATTACCCAAAAGATTAATCGCCGTATGGGGCGGTCCAATGAAATTTAAACCGCAACTCTCGCAAATAGAGGCAAAATTAGCGTTCTCACTCAAAAAACCATAGCCCGGATGCACCGCGTCCGCTCCCGCTATCTCACAGGCCGCTATTATATTGGCAATCTTCAGATAGGAAGCCGTAGCTCTCGGCGGACCAATACAAATCGCTTCATCAGCCAGCAGCACATGCAGGCTTTCCGCATCCGCCTGCGAATAGACCGCCACCGTCTGCAATCCCAAATCATGGCATGCCCGAATTACCCGAACCGCAATCTCTCCACGATTAGCTATCAGCACCTTCATCGTAACACCCTACTCCATCCTGAATAACTTCGTGCCAAACTCTACCGGACTGGCATTTTCCAAAAGCACCTCTCTAATGATCCCGCTACGGCCCGCTTTAACCTCATTC
Source organism: uncultured bacterium (assembly GCA_964499895.1). GTDB lineage: Bacteria > Chlamydiota > Chlamydiia > Chlamydiales > SM23-39 > CAZCPS01. The sequence continues at coordinate 1,816 of CAZCPS010000019.1, forward strand.
ATCACCTTCATCGCTTCCACAATGCATACAACCGTATCGGCGTCAACACGGTCGCCAACCTTCACAAAGGAAGACTTGCCCACCGCCGGACATTCATAATAAGTGCCCACCATCGGCGAAGAGACAAAATGACCGGCCGCGGCCGGCGGCTGCACAGCTTCCGCGGAAGCATGCGGCAGCGCCGCTTGCACAGAAGCCGCCGGAGCTGCATGAGCTTTGGCGCACTCTTTCTCCAGCAATACCTCAAACTCACCTGTCTTAAGCTGCAGTTTCGAAAGTTTGTGCTCTTCCAGCAAATTTATCAGTTCTTTGAGCTCTGCTATTTTCACATCAAATCCTTTGTATAAATTCATTTTTATGCGTGTCAACCTTGATCACATCGCCCACCTCAATAAACAAGGGAACTTCTACCTTGGCGCCGGTTTCCAAAACCGCCTGCTTGGTATTGTTCGATACATTCACCTGATCCTCGGGCGCATCCGTCTTCACCACCATCAACTCTAAAAATTCAGGCAGATCAATGGAAAAAACCGCCTCGCCATAAAAAGTCGCCTTGACTTGCGTTCCCTCTTTCAGGTAGTTGACCTTGTCTCCCAAAATAGCGGTCGACACCAAAACCTGCTGCAAATTTTCAATATTCAAAAATAAAAATTCCCGTCCCTCAGGATATAAAAATTCCAGGGCGTTCTCCCGCAGCGATACCTCTTCAACTTCCTGATCGGCCTTGAAATTCTTCTCGATTAATTTGTCCGTAATCAAATCACGCAGCTTGGTCTTAATAAATGGCGTCCCTTTGACCACCGTCACTTTCACACTGGACTCAACACGATAAATCTTGCCGTCCAAATTAATCGTACTGCCCGGATTAATCTGATTTGTTTTTCCCATAAAACCCCGTTCGTTTAAAACTTGCTTTCCATTTGCTTCGCAATCGCTTTTATCGCTCCAATATCCTCAATCTCAAAATCCGCTTTGAAATCGGGAGAGCCTCCCCGCGGATTGCTGAGCCATACCGTTTTGTATCCCAAAGCATGCGCCGGCTTTAAGTCCAGCTCCACCCGATCGCCGCATACCAGAACCTGACGGCTATCAATATTTAATTCTTTAACTGCTTTTTTGTATAAATTCATTTTATCTATAGTCTCAGAAATTAACATTTTACTAAAAAGCGAGTAATCTATTCCAGCTTTTTCCATTTTATTAAGCTGCCGCTGCCGATTGCCAAAGGACACAAGCACCAGTGTAGCGAAGAGAGATAGCTCTTTCAAGAGTTTATTAATATCCTTTTTCGGCAAAATCGGCGCATCTTCCGGCAAATCCACATAAAGCGCATAAAGCCCTTCTTCCAAAAATTTTTCTTTCCCTTTTCTATTTTCCAAAAAAGCCGAAAGCGCCTCTTTAGAGGAAACCATCTTTTGCCGAAGCTGCAGCAAGCGGCGATAATCTGAATTGAAGTCATTCAGCACAAGGCCTTTTTTGGCCATCCGCTCCAAAGCTTTGCCAAGCAAAAACGGCGTCAACGAAGCAGTCGTTTCAATTAATGTATCGTCCAAATCAAATGTTATTAACAATTTTCACCAGTTCGTTCGCCAGTTTGACGCTGTCATGCCTGATCAGACTGCGCGCCATCAAATCATTTTTAAAAACACCGGCCAGCGGCCCTAGCAAATCCGCCGCAATCACTCGCGGATCTTCCTGCATGTCATTTTCAATCAGTCCGCCTTCGGCTTCATAGGCCCGAATCTGCTCTTTTGCCGGCTTGCCCCTATTTACAAGAATATGATCGAAAACATCTTTGCCTAAAAACCGTACGACTTCTTTTAGCGTGTCGCTAACCTTATATCCCGTCGTCTGCCCTTTGCGATTCATCAGATTGACTATAAAGACTTTTTTAGCGCGGGAGGCGGCAATGGCCCCGGCTACGCCCTCAACCAATAAGTTGGAAATAACCGAAGTATACAGGCCGCCCGGCCCCAGCACAATCATATCCGCCTCGCCAAGTGATTTGATCACTTCCGGATTTACTTTGGGAAAAGGATCTAAAAAAATCTTTTCATAGCCCCGGTCAATCTCCGTAGAAACATAGATTTCCTTTTCGCCGTTCAAAAGCCGGTTGCCGCAAAGCTGCATTTTGAGATTAACCTGATTCATAGTGACCGGGATAACCTGGCCTTTAATGAAAAGAATTTTACCGACTTCTTCAATCGCCTTTTCAAAACTGCCCGTCACTTTTTCCAAAGCCGACAAAAGCAGGTTGCCAAAACTGTGGCCGCCAAGATTGCCATTTTCAAAACGGTAGTTCATCAGATCGCGCATCAAGCGGCTGGAATTGGAGAGCGCGACCAGGCACTGCCTGACATCGCCGGGCGGCAGAACGCCCAACTCATCCCGCAACGCGCCGGTGCTGCCGCCGCTATCGGACATGGAGACCACCGCCGAAAGATCCAAATCATATTCCTTAAGACCCTTCAAGACGGTAAAATTACCGGTGCCGCCGCCGACTACTACTACTTTTTTCATGTTTTCCCAGCGGTTAACTAACTGATTTTTTTTAAACTGCCAATCGCCGCGGCCATATCGGGCTGTTTAAACAGATATTCGCCGGCTACCAAAAAATTGGCGCCCGCCTTCACACAAAGAGATGCCGTCCGTTCGTTAATCCCGCCGTCGACCTGGATGTCAAAGCTTAGCTTGCGCAAATCTTTGGCCTGCTTTAGCATTTTAATATTTTCCAGCGCCTCCGGCATAAATTCCTGTCCGGAAAAACCGGGCGTCACCGACATGCACAAAACCAGGTCGCACATTTCCAGATAAGGCATTAGCAAACTTGCCGAAGTATTGGGATTAATCGCCAGTCCGGCTTGTAAATTGCATTTTTTGATGTATCTCAAAATATCGCCCACATCTTCCGTCGCCTCTAAATGGAATGAGATCAAATTGGCGCCCGACTCGGCAAATCTTTCAATAAATTCAAAAGGATTGTAAATCATCAAATGCACATCCAGCATAGCCGAACAGGAGCGTCGTATCGCTGCGACAGCTTTCGGTCCCAAAGTTAAATTCGGAACGAACAACCCATCCATCACATCAATGTGAATGGCATCGCAGCCTGCCTCTTGAAGACGCAAAGCTTCGTTTGCCAAATGGCCAAAATCTGCGGAAAGAATTGACGGCGCTACTTTTATCATACCAGAACAGGTTAACGATTTTGCCGATCAAAAGTCAAGCCTGGGATCGGCTTCGGCCGCGGCGCGCAGAACTTTCAAATACTTTTGCTGCGCGGCCGGCTCCCTGGAAAAAATAACATATCCCAGGTAATTCGATTCCTGGATATTTAGCGCGAACCAAAGATAGCAGGATGGCGCCAGGTTCAAGTCCGTCGCCGCGCGCTCCACTTTTTTGCGCAAGCTATCGCTTATGCCCGAAAAGATGCAATACAATCCTTTGACATCATGCTTGAAAATAAAACCGTTTTGCTTCCTGTCATGCTGCGCGTCGCGTTTGACAACGCTCTGCAGCATAATAAAAAAAGCGCGGATCGCGTGCAGCGATGCCACCATGGTCATTTCGACCGGCTGCAGCGAATAGAAAAACTTGTCGAGCAAAATTTCATTCTGGGCGGCAACCGGTCCCAGTTCTTTTTTCAGCGCGTAATACGCTTCGCTCTGTTTGAGCATCAGGCCGCCGTTATAATCGCGCACATCCTTAAAAATCGTTGTAAGCTCGAAAATCACATCCTGTCTCGCCTTATTCAAATCTATCGAATGATCGCTCCGAATGTAGTCCCTGATCGGCATTTGCGCGCGGAAAACATTGGCCTCTTTTGAGTATTTCTTGCGCAACGCGCCGACTTTTTTCACGCGGTCAGGAAGAAACTTCAAAAAGGTCAAAGATTCCGAAAACAGCTGCTCAACGGAAGGCGAGCCGTCTTTCAAAACCCGCAGCAGCACCACCGTAAAGGTCAAATCGGCAGCGGTCTGCTTCTCAAAGGTTACGATCACCTGCGGCACATCATGCACATACTTGAGCTGCCGCGCGAGCGTCATAATATTGCGAACAACTTCTTCTTCGTTGCGCGGCATAAAGACCGGATGCATCAGATGCTCAATATGCCCTTTCAAATAGGTCGGCAAATCCACGCGCAGCTTTTGTATTTCATCAAAGGAAAAATCGGTATTATCTTTTTTTTCGACTTCCAGATAGACCGTCTGAATCGTATTGCGGTCATGCCGGTCGACAAAAAAAGAGTTCTCCACTATTTGCACATTCGGAATAAAATTGTTAATGCCCTTGATCAAATGGTCTTTTTCAAAAATCTCATGCTCTTTGAGAAAATTCAGCCCCACAATTACACCTAAAACCGCTTTGCCGCCATGCGGAAGCGTCAGCTGCGTTTTTAAAAATTTGACGATCATATGCCGCTGCCGCGGCGCGGAATCGATTTTGAGCTTCAACAGCTTTCGGATAGAATGCAGATTGGAAATGATCCGGCTGATGTGATGGTGGTCGTGCGTAGTTTTAAAATCATCGCGGCAGGTTACCAGAAAATGCTGCATTTGCGCAAAAATACTACGGCCAAAGTCCTGGGGACGGCTCTGGATTAAAGAGCCGATCTTATCTTGAATCATCGCCGTCTTGCGATCGCAGGAAAGCCCTTTGAACTCAATGATCCGATTGGCGTGATAAACGGAAATAATGCCCAGCCGCAGTTCCGATTCAAGCGATTTGATATTGCGCCGCACCTCTTCCTGCTCAGCGGCGCTATCCAGGCGCACGACCAGTTCGGCGACGGTAAAAACCTCTTCGCCAAATTCCATTAGCTGAAAGTCGGAAGCGAAAAAAGTTTGTACATTCAAAGGCTTGTTGGGAACCAGCCAGCGCGAAATCATATCATAAAAAAAACTGCCGGCATTAAAACGGTATTTGCAAAGCAACGAGATCGTAAATGAATAATTATCCGGCTCCTCAATAAACGAATGTTTGATGATCGGCAGATTCGCGCTGAGAAAATTCTTTTTTTTAAAAAAAGTTTCCTCATCTTCACTGACGAGAAATAAAAACTCGGGCAAAGACTGCGCCGCCAAGTCCCGCACCAAATCCTTGTATCGCAAAAAATTTTCCGACTCTCCGGAAACCCCGTCCGGGGCATCTAACTTTACAAACATTTATTACGCTATATTGATACAATACTCTCATATACAAGTTTGTTTTCTTTTTTTAAAGAAGTTTCTCCAATCTCAGTACACATTTTTTTATAAGGCGACTTTACCCGCAAAACTATCCCGTTTTTAGCAGCCAGCTCAATACAGCGCCGGTGCAATATCCGATCGCCGCGCAACGCCAAAAGCTGCGCTTCCCCGTAAGTCAACCGCTCAAGAAAAACCGCGTCCGGATTTTTTTTAGGATCTTCCGTATACACGCCCCCGACATCTTTGTAAAAATCCACATAAGACGCACCGAGGGCGATGCCGAGCGCCACCGCGCTGGTATCCGACCCGCCCCTGCCCAGGGTTGTGATCTCGCCGCTTGTACTTACCCCCTGAAAGCCCGCCACCACAACCACGCGGCCTTCCACCAGATGGGGCAGGATTCTGCGCGGCCGCACATCCACGATCCGCGCCTCGCTATGCCGGCCGCAGGTGATAATACCCGACTGGCTGCCGGTAAAACTGATCGCCTCCGTCCCCTTCACGCTAAGCGCCATAGCCAAAAGTGCAATGCTGATCCGCTCTCCCACGGAAATAAGCATGTCCTGTTCCCGCTTCGAGGGCTCTTTATTGATGCGAAAGGCCAGCTTTAACAGCTCGTCCGTCGTATTCCGCATCGCGCTAACCACCACCACAATATTCCGTCCATGTGATTTTTGCTCAATAATGACATCGGCAATTTTAAAAAAATCCTCAGGCGAAGTTATTGTCGAGCCGCCAAACTTCATTATTAAAGTATTCATTTTTATTTTCTCAAAAAAAATATTGTTCGGATTTACCGCCATTTGCCAACACTTGTAACAACCCGCATGTATTTAAAAAAGAACGCCTTAAATACCATCATAAATATTCATCCGCAGGCAAAAACATATAAAGTTCTATCACCATTAGTAACGATGCAAACGCAAACTGAAAAGCCGGTTGCTAATATTCTATAACATTGTTATTATTTTTCCATAAACTACAAAACAGGAGTAACCCATAACATGCCTAATCAATCTCAATACGATTGGACTTCCAGCAACCTTCTAGACGATGTTGAATTCAAAGAAGAAGATGCGCAGGAATTTCATAAATTTCTGGACCACAAGGAAACGAAAGTCCAGAAAGGATCTTCATCACTTTTAAAAGCCGGTCAGATTTTAAAAGGTAAAATCGTTGAAATCAATAAAGATTTTATCGTAGTCGATGTCGGTTTGAAATCGGAAGGACTGGTCTCAATATCGGAATTTCCCAAACCTGAAGAACTTAGCATCGGCGGCGAAGTGGAGGTCTTTTTAGAGAAGACTGAAGACAGCGACGGCCAAATCGTTCTTTCGCAGGAAAAAGCCATGCGCCAGCGCCAGTGGGAATATCTTATCAACCATTGCAAAGAAGGCTCGATTGTTTCCGGCAAGGTTATCCGCAAAGTCAAAGGCGGCTTGATGGTCGACATCGGCATGGAAGCTTTCCTGCCCGGTTCGCAAATCGACAACAAGCGCATCAAAAATCTTGATGAATTTTTAGACAAAACTTTCGACTTTAAAATTCTCAAGATCAATCTCGAAAGAAAAAATATCGTGGTTTCCAGAAGAGAGCTGCTCGAAGAAGAGCGCGCCTCCAAGAAAAACGACCTCCTGAAAAACATTCAGGAAGGCGACAGGTGCAAAGGCACAGTCAAAAACATCACCGATTTCGGCGTTTTCCTTGATCTGGACGGCGTAGACGGCCTATTGCACATCACCGACATGACATGGAAGCGCATCCGCCATCCGTCCGAAATGGTCAAACTGGGCGACGAACTGGAAGTCGTCATTTTGAACATCGACAAAGAAAAAGGCCGCGTAGCCCTTGGCCTGAAGCAAAAAGAGACCAACCCATGGGAAGAGATCGAGAAAAAATATCCGATCGGCACCCATGTCAAAGGCAAAATTGTCAACCTGGTCTCTTACGGCGCCTTTATCGAACTGGAAAAAGGCATCGAAGGCTTGATCCATGTGTCGGAAATGTCCTGGACGAAAAACATCACCGATCCCAGCGAAATGGTCAATATCGGCGACGAAGTGGAAGCCATTGTTCTCTCCGTACAGAAAAATGAAGGCAAAATTTCGCTCGGCATGAAACAGACCGAACACAACCCTTGGGAAGATGTCGAGAAAAAATACCCGATCGGCAGCAGCGTAATGGTCGAGATCCGCAATCTGACCAACT
>CAZCPS010000019.1:9312-12469 GCA_964499895.1 uncultured bacterium
AAAAAATACCCGATCGGCAGCAGCGTAATGGTCGAGATCCGCAATCTGACCAACTACGGCGCTTTTGTCGAACTGGAGCCGGGCGTGGACGGACTAATCCACATTTCCGATATCAGCTGGATCAAAAAAGTATCCCATCCTTCCGAAGTGTTTAAAAAAAATGACAAAGTCGACGCCATCATTCTTTCGGTGGACAAGGAAAGCAAGAAAATTACGCTCGGCGTAAAACAGCTTACCTCCAATCCCTGGGAAACTATTGAGAAAACCATGCCGGTAGGCAGCCTGGTCAAGGGCATTGTCTCCAAGATTACCGCTTTCGGCATTTTCGTACAGCTCGATAACGGCATCGAAGCCTTGATCCATGTGACGGAACTCTCCGATCAGCCGTTTGGCAAGGTCGAAGACATCGTCTCCAAAGGCGACGAAGTAACGGCCAAAGTCATTAAACTGGATCCCGAACACAAAAAAATTGCGCTCTCAATCAAAGACTTTATGATCGACAGCAATCAGCAAAATCGGGATGATATCGTAATGAGTAATAAGACTAAAAAGACAAAAACCAAAGCAGAACATTCCGCCGAAATGGACGGATAACCGTAGCAAGGAATGGCAGGGCAGATCATTTGCCCTGCCATTGAATTTAGACGGCTAGAGAATTAATTTAAACTTTTAAGGAAATGATGAATAAAGATTTACTAGCAATATTTGACTATCTGGAAAGGGAAAAAGGCATCAAACGCGATATCGTTAAAAGCGCCATTGAAGAATCGCTCTGCGTCGCAGCCAGAAAAACTTTTAAAAACATGGATAATGTCAAAGTCACGCTGGATATAAAATCCGGCGACATCGATGTCTATGTGCAAAAAACTATTGTCGAAGCAGTCGAAAATCCCGAAGAAGAAATCTCCTTAAAAATCGCCAAAGAACTTTCGCCCGACTGCCAGCTCGGCCAACGGGTCGAGATTCTGATTACTCCACAAGACTTTGGCCGCATCGCCGCCCAAACCGCAAGACAGGTCATCTCGCAAAAATTAAGAGAAGCCGAACGAGATGTGATCTACGAAGAATACCGCCACCGCCTCAATGAAATCATCTCAGGCACCATCAAAAGAATCATCCGCGGCAAGACGCTGATCGTCGATTTAGGCAAGGTCGAAGCCATTCTGCCCGATCGCAACTACCCTTTTACCGAACATTATAATATTGGCGAACGCATCCAGGCGTTGCTTTTCGAAGTGCATGACACCGACAGCGGCGGAGCCGAAGTAATCTTAACCCGTTCGCATCCCGAGTTTGTCAAAGCGCTCTTCGAACAGGAAGTCCCCGAATTAAAGGACAAGGTCATTGAAATCAGGCGCATCGTCCGGGAACCGGGCTACCGCACCAAAATTGCCGTCTCCTCCAACGACTCTAAAGTTGATCCGATCGGCACCTGTGTCGGCGTGCGCGGCACGCGCATTAAAAATGTCATCAGGGAACTCAATAACGAAAAAATCGATGTCGTCCCCTTTTCGGAAAATACAATTGAACTATTGCAAAACGCCATCGCGCCGATTGTCGCCAAACGCTTAAAACTGGAAGGCGATAGAATGCTGATCATCGTCGGCGAAGAAGATTACCCTTCCATTATCGGAAAAAAGGGCATGAACGCCAGACTGCTTTCCCGGTTTATCGGCTATGAAATCAATGTGCAGAAAATTAACGATTATCAGAAGTTCGTCGCCGTGCAAATGGCCGAACTGGGCGATTCCGGCAATCCGGCGTATGAGGAGCGGCTCAAAATTGAAGGGCTTAGCAACCTCTATGCCGAGTCGCTAATCGGCGCCGGTTACGACACCCTCAAAAAAGTCATGCAAGCATCGCCCTCCGAACTGGGAGCCGCTATTCCCGGCATGAACTATTTAGACTTGGCGGATAAAATTATCGAGCAAACTAAAACCCAAACTGATAAAAATTAAGAAAACAAATAACTTATTAAACAACAGGAAAACCATTGGCTAAAGATCTCAAAATTAACATCAAAAACCTTCAATTAGCCAAAGCTTTAAAAATTAAAAAAGCTCCTGCCGCGGCAGCTGCGCCTAAAAAGAAAGCGGAAAGCGAACATAAGGCGGAAAGCGATGCTCTGAAAAAAAAACCCAAGATCAGAATTCTGCCGCCGGTTGAAAAGAAAGAAAAAGAACCCGAAGAAGTTATAGCGGCAACGGTAGAAACGCCTGTAGTTATTGAAAAAACCGAACCTTTTGCTGAACCAATAAAAGAAGAGGCCGCTCCGGTTTCTACAGACAATGAAGAGATCGCGGTTACCGTCAAGCCGGAAGAAAAAGCCAAAGAAGAAACTCCTGCCAAAAAACCCAAGGAACTTGAGTCCATTAAAGAAACGCCCGACGACAAAAACAAAAAAGGCGGATTTAAAGAGACTCGGCCTGCCCCGCGTAAATCTCCGCTTCAACAAACTTTTGATGCGCAAGACCGGATGGGACTTCGCGCGTCGGACGAAGGCCGCTGGCGCAAAAGGCGCTTCCAAAAGCATAAAAGAGACATGGTTCAGCAGGAAGCGGTGCGGCCCAGAACGCTCTCCATCAAATTACCGATCTCTCTCAAGGATTTAGCATCCGAACTAAAGCTCAAAGCCTCCGAACTAATCGCCAAGCTGTTTATGCAGGGCATTGTGATCACGCTCAACGACTTTTTAGATGATGAGACTACCGTACAACTGCTCGGAAGCGAATTCGGCTGCGAGATCACCATTGATACTTCGGAAGAAAAAAAACTGCGTATTACTGAAGAGAATGTTAACGAAGAAATCAAATCAACACCGACAGAACAGCTCATAGCCAGAGCGCCCGTCGTTACCTTTATGGGTCATGTCGACCATGGTAAAACCAGCATTATCGACGCCATTCGTTCATCAAATGTTGCCGCCGGAGAAGCCGGTGCGATTACGCAGCATATCAGCGCCTTTTCCGCGCAGACGCCATATGGCGAAATCACCATTCTCGACACTCCGGGCCATGAAGCCTTTTCGGAAATGCGCTCGCGCGGCGCCATCATTACCGACATTATCGTACTGGTTATCGCCGGCGATGAAGGCATCCGGGAGCAGACCAAGGAAGCCATCGAACAAGCCAGATCCAGCTCCGTACCGATTATCGTT